>WVZU01000241.1:0-6050 GCA_011772275.1 Planctomycetales bacterium
TAAGCAGCGACTTGCAGAATACGCTTGCGGATTCGCTGTGCCCAAGCAGATTCACCGACAATCTTGTCTATGGCATAACTGTGAAACATGAGCTCTCCCAGTAGCGTCTCCCGTAAAGTCTTTTCTGGCCCCGAAAGGCCCCAAATGCAGATCAAACCACAGCGTTATTTTGCGCCAACGGTCTTCCCAAGGCAAGCATCTGGCAGGCATTTCCTATTTTTTTGTGAGGGGCCGCAGCCCGTCGCACGGGAGAAATTTTCGCAACGGGCTATCAGCACATCACTTACGATGAAAAATTGGCTCCAGGCCGTTTGCCGGCAGCGGCGGCCCAATCCCGCGGCTTGTCAAAGCCCTGCATACCCCCCGTGGGGGCCGGCCGGCTATCGGATGGCAGACGTCAGCAGGCCGCGCTGCGGCACCGCCACCCCCCTGGCAATCGGTCCGTTGGCCGTGAACACGACGTCCGCCACCACATACTCGCGACCGCCCCGGCGGTAGCTGGGACGAGCCGAGCTGTTGGCTCGGGATCGCGAAGTCCAGCGTTTCCTTGAGTGGCGGCGGCGACGAGAGCACGTGCCGCGCGAAGGCCGTGGTCTGAGCGACCAGGCCGAACTGCCTCGGGTGGACTGCCACGACCAGCGCGATTTTCGAGTAGAACGCCGTCTGCGGCCGCGGCGATGAGCCCTCCTGCTATCCACGGTCACCCCCTCCCCTCGCGGGGTCCACAAAAAGATCACTTGATTCAAAATACGCCCCAGACCCATGCGAAACGCGATGATCAGAATCGCCGTCAAAACAAACAGCCAGTCCAAACCGCTCAACTCCTCCCCAAACGACGGCCGTTCGACGGCGGGTTCCAACAAGAGGCTCGACCCCTCCCAGTTGCCCAGCTCATCCCCCTCCAGCAGCTGCCGATCCACGGGCGCTTGGGCAGGCGTGGCGCGAGCCAGTTGCAGGATTTCGTCCGGGCAGGACAGGTCTGCCAGCGGGGCCGCAAGCGGCCGCTCACCCTGGGCCGGATCCGCCTGCGGAACCGAGATCGCAAACAGGTCGATCATTTCGGGATCGCTCGCATCGGTAGCCGGGAACCGTTTGTCGGTCAGGCACCGGTCCGCCTGCCCATAACGCTCGATGGTGATCTCGCGACGAAGAAGCGTCTGGGCATTCCCCTGCCGCCAGACCCGTACCTGCTCGTCGACCGCCGGGCGGTTGAACGCCAGCGCATCGCGGCCGCCCAGCTCGACCACACGGTTGGCCCCCGCCGGCACCCCGCGCGGGTCCGCCCCCGCGGGGTGGGCGAGCCCGATGGCCGGCAGCAGGGCCGCCAGCCAACCCATCGCGATTTTTGGCAAGGTCGTCATCCCGAAATTACCTGAGCTTGTGTTTGGTCAGGGCCTGAGGCCCCCCGCTACGGATCCGCGTCCGTGTTGGCACTCACCACCCATTCCCGCCGCAACGGTTTGCAGAAGTACATGGTGGCCCCACACTGACGTGCCTTGACTTCGTCCTCAGGCTGGTATTGATCTCCCACCAGGTAGCAGGGCACATCCGGATTGCGCGCGTGCAACATTTGCTGCAAATCCATGCCGGACATGTCCGGCAGCCGCACGTTGATGATCCACAGGTCTGGACGAGCCTTGGCGTTGCGCCGCAGAGCGTCACGTCCCGAAGAGACAAATTCGAAACGGGTCTGCTGGCCCTTCACGCCTTGCATTAAGGTCTGGTAGCCCTCCGGTTCCGGATCGACCACGTAGACCGTTCGATTAGCCGACATAATCATGACGTATACTTCCTCCACATAACGGTTAACGGCGCACCACCATGTGCGGTGCGACCACCTGGCGACCTGATCGACTCCTCTCCTTTGGCGTACCCGCCGGCAAAACCGATGGGTCATGTGGGTCGACACGCGCACAGCGTGTGTCTTCCCAACCCAGCCTTCCGGTGGGAAGGCAAACAGCCTGCAAGAGGTCGCCTGGCAGCGCCGTTCAAAACTGGTTGTGACAGGCCAGTAAAGCAGGGCGCGTACCAATCGGTGGCGACCGTGTGCCCGACGGGTGCGTAAGTCCATGGGATTGCACGAGAACCAGATATTTTGGCCTCGTACCCAGATCTTTTCCGCGTTGCCAACCGACATCAGATGTGGCACAAAACGGACCAAAGCTGGGTTCGCGCGATCCTTGGCCGATGTGCAGGTTCGGCCGGTTGTGGGGCGTTTTGACCCGCGTCATTCAGGGGCACCCGGTCCATTGACCCCTGCGGGCCCAATTGCTACCATGTTTCGAGATCCCAGCCGCACCGGCCCGGTTGTGATAACGTAACTCGTTTTACCAGGCCGATTTCGCTCTTGTTCAACGCTGGCCTACGCCCCCTCGCAGGGGCCGTACAGCTGCCAGTGTGCCGAAGGCAAGGGCGGCAGAAGGAAAACCCGTGTCCGAACCCCTCATCAAGCAGCTCGTCGAGGCAGGCGTTCACTTTGGTCATCGTTCCAGCCGCTGGAACCCCAAGATGCGGCCCTACATCTATGGCCGCCAGAATCTGATCCACATTGTCGATCTTCGCGAGACCATTCGCGGTCTGTTGAGGGCACGGAAGTATTTTCAACAGTGTGCGGCCGCCGGCAGTCTGGTGCTGTTCGTGGGCACCAAGCGTCAAGCGGGCGAAACGATCGAGCGGGAGGCGGATCGTTGCGGCATGCCGTTCGTGTCCCAACGCTGGCTGGGCGGCACGCTCACAAATTTTCGCACGATCCGTAGCCGCCTGGGACGTCTGGAAGAGCTGGAGACGATCCTGGCTGGCGAGCGATTGTCGTCCTATTCGAAGAAAATGCAATCCGCACTCGCCCGCGAAAAACGTAAAATGTTCACCAACCTCAACGGGATTCGCACGATGAACCGCCTGCCCGAGGCTCTGTTCGTGATTGACCCCAACAAGGAACGCAACGCCATTCGCGAAGCGACGAAACTGGGCATCACCACGGTCGCCCTCATCGATACGGACTGCGATCCGGATCACGTGGACCTGCCGATCCCGGGAAATGACGACAGCATTCGCAGTATCGAACTGGTCACCCGCCTGCTGGCCGACGCCGTGCTGGAGGGTAAGGCAGAGGCGATCACGGCGGGCGTGGCGCAGATGACCGAAGAAGGACAGGAAGCTCAGCCGGACACCACCCAGGACGTGGGGGAACCAAGCGTCACCGGTTGATGGTAACCGGCAAACGGCCACCGGCGCCCGACCATGCCAAGGTGGACCGCTCGGCCTGCAACAAGCGGTTGGGGACGTGTTGCCAGTCAAGACGTGGGGCCAGTCAAGACGTGTTCCCAGTCAAGACGTGTTGCCAGTCAAGACGTGTTGCCAGTCAAATTGTCACGAAAACTCAGGAGCTAGGGAATCGATGGCAGAAATCACCGCGGCCGCAGTCAAATCGCTCCGTGATCGGACTGGCTTGCCAATGATGGATTGCAAACGGGCACTGAAAGAAGCCGAGGGGGATGAAAATGCTGCGATTGAGTCGCTCAGAAAACAGGGCATCAAAACGCAGATGATTCGCCAGGATCGCGAGACCAGCGAGGGGCGGTTCGCGATTTACACCGATTTCGCCAGCCCTGTGGCTGCCATGATTGAATTGCGCTGCGAGTCGGCGCCGGTGGCCAACCATCAAGAATTTGTGCAGCTGGCCGCAGATATCGCTCAGCAACTGGCCACCGGACCCGGCGCGGCCACCCCGGACGAACTGCTGGACCAGCCGTCACCCAGTCAGCCGGACATCACCTTGCGCGATCAGAAGGACGATTTGTTCAACCGTATCCGCGAAGTCTTTAATCTGGCCCGCATCGTCCGCCTCGACGCCCCCTGCGGCGGTTACACGCATCACGCGGGCGTTACCAAGGGTGTCTTGCTGCAAGTAGAAGGCGGCAACGCCGAGGCGGCCAAGGACATCTGCATGCACATCGCCGCCATGAACCCCGCCGCGGTGAACAAGGAAGAACTGGACGAAGCGCTGGTCCAGAAAGAGCGGGAGATCCTCACCGAAGCCGCTCGACGCGAAGGAAAACCAGAAAATATCATCGAAAAGATGGTCGATGGCCGGATGCGGCAGTTCTTCGCTCAACAAGTCCTAAACGAACAGCCGTTTGTCAAAGACGACAAGCAAACCGTGGGAAAATACGCCAGGGCCAACGGGATGAAACTGGTCCGCTTTATCCATTGGGAACTGGGTCAAGACGACAGCCCCGCCTGACCGCTGCCCGCATTCCCAGGATCGATAAACGCCTATGTCCGATTCCGCCGGAGGCAATGATCTGAGATATCGCCGAGTCGTGTTGAAGATTTCGGGAGAGAGCTTCACTGCCGAGGGGGAACGGGGCATCAGCATGGATGCTGTGACCCACGTCGCTAGGCAAACCTACCGAGCCGCTCAACAAGGTGTCCAAATCGCCGTGGTGATTGGCGGTGGAAATATCCTCCGCGGCGCCGAGTTCACTTCGGGAAACTCCACCATCCAGCAAGCCACCGCCCACTACATGGGCATGCTGGCCACCGTGATCAACGGCCTGGCCCTGCAGGATGCCCTGGAGTCGCTGGGCAGTGATACCCGGCTGCTGACGGCCATTCGCATGGAGGGTGTCGCCGAACCCTACATCCGCCGCCGAGCTCAGCGGCACCTCCAGAAGGGGCGGATCATCATCCTGGCGGCAGGGACCGGCAGCCCCTTTGTCACCACCGACACCGCCGCCGCTCAACGAGCCCTCGAACTGGAGGCCGACGCGCTGCTGAAAGCGACCCGCGTGGATGGCATCTTCAGCGACGACCCGGAAAAGAATCCCCACGCCGTGCTCTACCGCGAATTAACCTACCAGACCGTCCGCGACCAGAACTTGCGCGTCATGGATTCGACTGCCATCGCCCAATGCATGGAACACAACATGCCGATCTGTGTGTTTAATTACAAAAAGGAAGGATACATTGAACGCGCCGTCCGCGGCGAACGCGTGGGGACGCTGGTGGGGGACGATGCCCGCCAGACCGGCTGACAGGAGCGGTTTGCGATGAGTGCGGATGATATTCTGCTGGATGTCGAAGAACGGATGGAGAAGACCGTCGAACGGCTGAAACACGACCTGGCCGGCATCCGGACCGGCCGCGCCAATCCCGGCCTGGTAGACAGCCTCCGCGTAGAAGCCTACGGATCCCAAGTGCCACTCAAACAAGTCGCCAATGTCGGTGCGCCCGAACCGACCCAGATCGTCATCCGTCCCTTCGACCCCACAACCATCAAAGACATCGAAAAATCGATCCTGGCCTCGGACCTGGGATTTAATCCGCAAAACGACGGACGCATCCTCCGCATCAATGTCCCCCCCTTGTCCACCGACGTCCGTCGCAAAATGGTCGCGCGGATCAAGGATCTTGCCGAAGAAGCACGCATCTCAATTCGAAACATTCGAAGGGATGGTAACAAGGCCGCCGACTCAGCCGAAAAGGCAAAACAATTCAGCGAAGATCAGCGGGACGATACCAAAAACGAAATCCAGGAAATGACCAAAAAATACGAAGACCTGGTGAACGAAGCCGGCAAGGCGCGGGAAGCCGAAGTCATGGAGCACTAAGCTGGGTTTCTCACAAACTTCCTAACCAGGGCCATTTGCTGGGGATCGCCAATTTAAGGAGGGCGATCATTCGACCGCTGCCCGCAGCCAGGCCAGGTAACCTTCGCTGCCCGCCGTGATCGGCGTGGCAATGATCTGCGGCTCGTCGTAGGTGTGCAACCGCTGGATGGCGACCCGCAGCTCAGCGAAACGGTCGCGCGTCGTCTTCGCGACGCATAGCCACTCCGTCGCCTCCTGGACCTCGCCCTCCCACCAATACGTGCTCTCAATCGGACCGACGACCTGGACGCAAGCCGCCAGTCGCAGTTCGACCAGGGCCCTGGCCAGGGCTTGAGCCTCAACCTGGCCCTCCGTCGTCGTTGTCACGCTCAACAGGTCTTCCATCGGCACGGCCGCCTGTAGCGGGTCGCTGCGGCAAGGGGGACGAGCCCGGGTTTC
>WVZU01000241.1:6085-8676 GCA_011772275.1 Planctomycetales bacterium
TGCCAGGCAAAGGTTCAGCGTCGCTGGCCAGGAAGTGTTCGAGAGACCCGGGCTAAGGCTTCAGACCATGCGGGCGGTAGTTGGCCACCGCGGGTCGGTACACCCAACGGTACCGCCGGTGGCCCGGAACTCCCCAGCGTATCTCGTCTTCGCGGGCGTCGAATTGGTCCCCCGGACGATAAAAGGTGAACTCCAAAGTCTTGTATTCAAACGTGCGTCCTGTGCCTTTCGCAGCACCGGGTGGCGGATCCTGCCAGCGATAGGCGTTCGTGAGACCCATGATCTGGATTGTAAAAAAATCGACGTCCACTTTGCGGGTCAGATCCAATTGGCCGTCCGGGCCCAAGGGACGATCGACATGAATCCACGTCACCACACCATAACGACTGGTTACCTGGCGGTCCGTGCTGACCACCACCTGCTCGCCACTCATCCCTGCCGAATCGTAAAACTCGTCAAACGAACAATTGGGACGCTCGCGCAGATAGATGGCTCGACGAGCGACCGGGAGGATCTGATCGAGATGCTCGACACTCGATTCGTCGATTGACAGCTTCTGGTCCCGATGGGTCCTCAGCAAAAAAATGGGGGTGAACCGGTGGGGTCCGATGTGGGCGTACATCTTCTCGTAGTCGTTGGCTCGCTCAATCTTCCACTCGCCCGGATGGAACTGCTTCTGCTCACCTTGCACGGGCGTCAAGTGCTTGCCAGGGTTGGTGATGCGGTAGACCATATACCACACCAGTTCTCTTTTCATCTTCCCATTGGGTTGGGGCAGGTCGACGTAGATCATCCGCAACGGCTTGAAGGTGATCTGGACCTGCCAGATCCCCCGCCGAAAAATCGACCGCTCCGCTCGACGATATAGCGTCAGCGACTCTTCATGCTCATCGGGGGTCCACCTCAGGTCCGGTATCCCCTGGGTCAACTCGATCATGTCGTGGATCGAACTGGTTTCTTCCGCTTCCCGTTCGACAGGAATCGTCTGCTCGACACCCGGCGCCAGCCTGCGTGGCGACGGCACGCTCTCCTGCTTGATCGGGGCCGCCTCGAGTGGATTGGCCAGGCTCCCACCTGCCATCAGCAAGAACAGCAACAATCCAGGAGCCAGAAAAGGCATACGGTTTCCTCTCCAAACGGTGGCACCAAGTGGCGCTTTTTGGCCGGCGATCGAGTGGTCGAGTGGTTGCCCGATCACGGGTTGAACTATTTTCCAGTATAACGTCGAACGTCGAGGGGACAAATTTATCCTGGCGGCTCCGGCAGAGACGGTGGGTGCCCACCACCTCGACCGGATCCAGTCGTGGCCCGCCGCCGGTCTCGGGTGCCGATCGTGCCCGGCGGCGAGAACCCGGTTTTCTCACCCAGCCACCTGGCGTGCGCCGGCTGACGGCCAGTTGGGCAGGTGGAATCGCCGGAAAAGGCCGATGGCCGTTTCGCCACGAGGCGTCCCCTCCGTGGCGCGGATGCGGTGTGTGGTTGGCAAGCAACCACCCTGTCGCTCACCTGCAGCCCAGCTCTGCTGCCTTCCCCAGGGAGCGGGCTCAGCCGAGCGGCGGAGGGGTGGGGGTGCGGGAGAGGGGAGGGAGGCGAGTTGCGTGGCTGGGGCCAAAGCCGCCAACACCCGTTTCGGCATCTCCAGAGACTAACGCCTGCTCATGGAACCCGATCCGCCCCGCTCGCGGCGGGTTGCCAGCGGTCCCGGGGGCGGGCTTTCACTACCCTGGTCCCGCACCTGATCTGCCGACGCAGGCTGCCCCTTGGCCGTCTGATCAGCTGCCGGGAAATCGAATCCGGACAAAAACCGGCGATCGGCCTGGTCAAACCGCGCTGTCTGCGATTCCTCCAAGGTAAAAATCAATGCCGCTCGTCGGCCATCGGCTTCTCCAATCAGATAGTAGCGCCAACGGATGGGGACCTCCGTGACTTTGCCCACCACCTCGACCTGGTACACCAGGCGGCCCCCCGGATCGACATACTCGCTGGCCTTCACAAAGCGGCCGAAGCTCTTCCCCAGCGTGCTGCGTACGTCGTCGCGAAAGGCCTCCAACGTAACCTGCTTGCCTTTTTCGATGACCGGTAGGACGGATATGTTGCACTGGCCCACCACGTCGCCAGCTTGCAGGTAGCGCAGGACAACCACCGATTTGCCATCGCTGGTCACGTGCCACTGGCGATCGTGCAGCAGATGGTAGAAACGGTTCCGGGGGGCAAAGCTGAGCCGCATGGCGTCGGCCGACGGTTCGCCCGCCATGGTCGCCACCACGCGGTCCGCCAAGCGATCAGCGCGCGACAAAGGCTCGCACTGCACGCTTACCTTTGCCACCGCGTCGACACCCGGAGTCACTTCGCCGGGACTGCGTTTCTCCTTGGCTACCAGCTGCAGCGACCGGACATGCTGGCGACGCAGGTCAAAATAACAGCGGGCTTTGACCTCGATTGTCGTCGTCGTGCCGTCCACCGTTCCGTGGACAACCCCCTGGGCATCCACCTGGGCGTATTCCCGATTCGTCTCGATTAATTTGCCAGAGACGTTGCTCTGACCGACCGTCTCAATATTCAACAGGGCTCCCAACAAGGACTTGTCCACC
>WVZU01000127.1:0-4404 GCA_011772275.1 Planctomycetales bacterium
CTGGGTTTGGGCGGCTACATGGGGGTTTGCGGCCCAAGCGGGGATGATATCTGTGGCAGGGTGGGGGAGTTTAGCAGCCGGGGTGCTGGGCGGGGTGCTGGGCATGGGCGGCTGGATGGGGGCTTGAGGCTCGATATCCCTGGCACCGCCGGGAGGTTTAGCAGCGGGGGTGCTGGAAGTCGAAACTTCTTTTCCAGCATAGACTTCGCGTTTTTCCCGAAAACACGCGAACCTTTTCTTGCCGGCTGCGTCTTAGAGGGGTCGGGCGGATTGATCGATCGAGCCTGGTATATTCGTGCTGGCCGGTCGCTAGCAGTTTCCCGTACAATCATCGTATACCTAAAACTGGTGGCCTGGCCCTCGCCTTGGGGATATGCGAGGTGGGGCGATCAGATTTTTATTCTTGTCATTCTCTCCAACCGCGCGGATGTGCAAGGAGTGGTGCCATGGCAGTCATGACGCGTCTTGTGATCGAGCTGGGCTTCTGGAAATGCCTGCTCGGCGGCGTGCTGTGGTACGCACGGTTACTCCTCTGCCAGCCGCTGGGCCAACCCGCTTGGGTTGGCTGCAGCAGGCGCCGCGACCCGGTCGGACGGCGTACGTTGCCGTCCATTGGCGGCATGTCCGGGACGGCGGTCAGCTGGCTGGAACATCCATGTTCCAGTTGGCACCGGCCACCCGCGGCCCGTCCGCTCGCCAGTTCCCGCTAGGTTCGATTTACCCCAAGGCCTTTCGAGGCCAAGGGCATGGACCAAGGGGGAAGAGGCTGTGAGCGTGCAAGGCGGCGCGGACTCTGTTTTGTGCCGGTCCGGCCTGTTATCCGGCGTTGTTTTTGCGGGTCGTTCAGCGCGGTGAGTTACCCATTTTGACAAGGGGCGGTCAAGTCCGTCAGCAATGAACCACGACGATTTGAATGGGAATCAGGAAAAGGAAAAAGTCATGGCTGAGTGCACCCATCAGGCAACGCACGAGATGACCGTGGCTGAGCTGGTCCGGGCCACGCAAGGTGGTGACCGCGAAGCCTTTGGTCGGCTGGCCAGCCGGTTTGAACCCGCGGTGTACGGGATCGCTGTGCGCCGCACGGGCAACGAATCCGAAGCTCAGGAATTGACCCAGGAAGTCCTGATCCAGGCCTTGCAACGTCTGCACCAGCTGCGTGCTCCCGAACGGTTTGGAGGGTGGTTGCGGAGTATTGCGGTGCGGATGGCGATCAACCGGGCCACGCGGCGCAAGCCGTTGGTGGCGACCGAGCCTGCGAGGATGGAGGCGACCTGCATGGCGACGACCACGCCGCTGGATGTGGTACTGCGTCAGGAGCGAGTGGCACGGGTCCGCGCGGGCCTGGACCGTTTGCGTCCGATGGACCGTCAGACGCTGGAGGCGTTCTACCTGCGTGGCAGCTCGCTGGCCGAGATGAGCGACGAGTTTGACTCGCCGGTGGGCACGATCAAGCGTCGTTTGCACGTAGCCCGCAAGCGACTGGCCAAGGAATTGGCAGCACCCTTGGCCTGAGTGTTCTATTTTTCGCTGTCGGCGACACGATTTGGCCACCAGCTGTTGGTTTGCACCCGCTTGGGGTATATTCGCCGGCAGTATGTACCGCCGCCGTCGCTCGCCTGTTGCTTCGCCTTGGTTCGTCCCGCTGGCGTCCTGGTGCGCCCTGGCGGCGTATGGGATGGGTTGCGATCGGGCCGCCGATCCGCCGGCCGTTCGCCCGCCGACAGCCAAAACGGTTGCCCAGCCAGAAAATGCCGCCCGGTCCCAGAATGATGGTTTGGTGGCCGTCGAGCGGGCGGCCGACTCGATTCGCGTCACCTTGGATTTCGGCGACCAGGCCGCGGGGCGATGGGAGGATGTCCCCTGGCAAGAAGGTATGACAGTCCTGGATGCGTTGCTGGCCCTTAAGTCCAGTGGAGTCGTTGTCCAGTATCGAGGCCGGGGGGGTACGGCCTTCGTTGAAAGTGTGAACGGGGTTCGGAACAGCGGGTCCGGGTTCAACTGGCTGTACTACGTGAATCACAAGAAGGCCGACCGCGGAGCCGGCGCCTATTTGTTAAAAAAGGGCGATCTTATCTTGTGGAAGTACTCGGCAGAAAAGTAAAATGGCGGCTTTGACGGATGTGGTTTCCGCCCGTTGGCCGGAACGAGCGGCAGCGTGGTTCGGGCAAATTACTTTCGCCGCTTGAATATGGGGAGCAGCGCCTTGCAGTCACGGACACTCAAAGACATCACGGTTTTCGCACTCCTGGTAGTCGTCGGCGTCGTCGGTCGGCTGGCTTGTCTGGAGATACCCAATTTTCAGCCGACCGGGGCGGTGGCCCTGTTCGCCGGCTTTTATTTTGCTCAACGCCGAATCGCGCTCTTGGCTCCCCTGGCCGTGATGGGAATCAGCAATTTGTGGCTCGACGCCTACCTCAGCTGGCCCCAAATGATCGTTGTCCACGCGGCCTTGCTGTGGCCCGTCTTCCTGGGCCGCCATCTCTTACGGCAACCCAGCTCGACCGCCTCCCCGCTGATCCGCTGGGGAATCTGTCTTTCGGCACCGTCGCTGGTATTTTTCTTGACCACGAATTTCGGCGTGTGGCTGGTCAGCGGCATGTATCCGCAGACGCTGGCGGGCTTAGCGTCCTGCTACTGGCTGGCGGTCCCCTTCTACGGCTATTCGCTGGCCGGCGATCTGGTGTTTGTCCCGATGGTATTCGGGTCTTACCAGCTGAGCCGTGCGGCTGGTTGGCGGGGCTGGGTGCCTGGGCCCGCTGCACGTTAAGTGGTGCGGTTCAGAATGGAAAATCGGCTGGTGGTTCGATCGGCTGCGGCTTGGCGGTGCCGGTGCCTGGTTGAGCCCCCGTGGGGCCCGTTTCGTCCTTTTCGCCCGTTGGGTCCGTATCCTCGCTCTCCGGTTCGCCCATCGTCCTGGCTAGCGAAACGGTCTCTTGCTGCAGCGCCTTTTTTCGCCGCTGTTCTGACAAATCTGCTGAGCCGACATTCCGGGAAAGGCTGGAGATCGACTTCTTCATTCCTGCCGACAACGCCTTTTCTTCAGCGCCGGCAAACGCTTCCACGACGGCCAGCGCGTTGTTGACGCCGTCCAGCGAAACCGCCAGCCGGGGCCAGGAAACCTGCTGATCGCCGCTGCTGCCGCCGTTGATTTCATAGCGGCAAGCTTCCAGCAGAAAGGTACTCAACCCACGGGTCAGCGCGTTGGCATCCTTGGCAGCCAGCGTTTCCGGCTTGATCTTGCTCATCGCCTGGGCGGCAGCCGCCCGGAGGGCGAGCGGCTGGTCGCCGTCGGCCACGATGCGGCCCAGTGCCCTGAGGACTTGTCCGTCCGGCCCCGGCAGGCCGATTTTTGCGAGGATTTCCACCGCTTGGCGCTGAATCCACAAGATGCCATCCGGCGAGCGGTCGGGGGAGGAGGTCTCTTTGAGGATCTTCAGCATGTTGCTGGCGATAATTTCCCTGGTGGTCTTGTCTGTGGATTCTGCATGTCGAGCGAGCCCGATCAGGGCGGCCACTCGCAGGGATTGGGGCGCCCGCGGGTAGGTGGCGACCAGCACCAACGTTTTGAAGGCGCCCTGCCACGGTACGGCCGCTTTCGTCGTGGTTTGTGGCTGTTCATTCAGGTTGGCAATCAGCAACATCGCATTGTATTTGACCGCCGGATGAAAATCGCGCGACGCCTTTCGCGTTTCCTTGATCAAGTTGGTTGGGATCGGCTGGTGGGTCAGCGTCTGGTAGCTGCTTGAACCGTCCTCGCTACTGCGAAGGCGGATCACGGTCCCCTTCTGCCCGTCACGCAGCACGGCCACACGCGCACCGCTGGCCAGGGCAAACATCATCTCCAGTGTTAGATTGTTCAGGCGTGTGGTCGCTGCGGGGTTGCGGCCAGCCCGTTCAAAGTATTCGTTCATCTCGGCCCGCAGTTCCGCCATATTGTTCAGATTTTTGCGTTGCGTGAACTGGGGGAAAAACCACTTCATGAAAAAGTCGTCAAAGGTAGACGTCATGTTTTCATTGCCCCGCAGCATGGCCTTGATGGTGACGTTGCGGAAGCGGCGGAGCTGGTTATCCATGGTCAGCTCCAGATAGGGCCACTCCTTTTCGGCCGGACCCGCCTTCTCGCCCTCCGGCTGCTCGCCCTTCTTCTTCTCGACCTCCCCTTCCTTGCTGGACTCTTTCTGTGCCGCGCGGAGATGGGGTACCCTGGCGGCCAAGGTAGCCGCCAAGACGGCAGCCACACTGACCATCGCCAGCCAGAGACTGAAATGCGATGGACAAACTGTCCGCCCACAGATTCGCTTCATCCGACTTGCCTGTTCCGAGTTGCCTGGGCCGGCTTGGCTGTTCCGGCTTGCCTCTTTCGGCGGGACGGGGGAAGGAGGGAGCCCTAGCGCGTCCCCCCAG
>WVZU01000127.1:4553-4683 GCA_011772275.1 Planctomycetales bacterium
TGTAAATGTCAACTCTTGTCCGGTGAGCCGGTGGAAGGGGTGCATTTTGCACTTTGCGTCACCCCTTAGCCGATTACAGCAACTGGTAGTTGTCGCACGCGCGAGCCTTTCCGGTTTCATGTCAGCAGCC
>WVZU01000193.1 GCA_011772275.1 Planctomycetales bacterium
CTGGCCCCAGGGATCGGCATTTTTCCACAAGCCAGACAAGGTTTCTTGAGGGGTCCTGGCCCACAGCATACGATGTGCCTATGGACCTGCAACAGTTGAGTTTGTATTTGGCCGATGCGGGGAAAGCCGAGCCCTGGTTGCGTGCCATGGGGCTGGAGGAGACCAAGCGGGGCCACGCGAATCTGGCCGGAATGTCTGCGGCCGGCCTGACGCTGGACCTGATGGCTACGGTGAGCGGGCAGTTGAGCGAATATTTGCCAGCTACCAGCCACCCGGATATGGCGCTGAACAATCTCGCCCGCTTTATAGACGCCTCGCGAAATCCGCTGGGGCTGGGCGCGCTGTTCGAACGGGACCCTGAGGCGCTGAAAATCCTGTTGCGGATTTTCTCCAACAGCCAGCATCTGTCCGACCTGTTGATTCGCGACCCGGAAAGCTACGACTTGTTGCGGATCACCGAGGGCCAACCGGTCGCTCGCGATACGCTGTGCGAGGAAATCTGGAGCGAGGCCAGCGCGTGGGACGATGACCGCGCCTGTGCGGCGGCGCTGAGGCGTTTCAAGCAGCGGGAGACGCTGCGGATCGCCTACGGCGACCTGATCCGCGACCAGCGGCTGGAAACCGTCACGCAACAGATCTCGTTCCTGGCCGAAGCCATCACCGATGCCGCACTCCGCTTCTCGCTCCGCAAGGCCGCGGACAGCCGCGGGATACCGCGCGGCCCCGATGGCCAGCCCGCCCGGTTGGTCGCCCTGGGGATGGGCAAGCTGGGGGGCCACGAATTGAACTACTCCAGTGACATCGACCTGATCTTTGTCTACGACCTTGACGGGGAGACCGACGGCCGGAGGCCGCAGCAGAACTCAGAACACTTTGCCGCGGTCATTCGCGATACGGTGAAGCTGTTAAGCGAAAGCACGCCCCTGGGTGTCGCCTATCGCGTCGACCTGCGGCTGCGACCCAACGGCGGACAAGGGCCGCTGGCGATCAGCATGGAACGAGCCCTGCAGTACTACGATGTCCTGGGCCGCACCTGGGAACGGCAGGCATTTGTCAAAGCTCGACCCGTGGCCGGCGATCTCGACTTCGGACGTCTGTTCCTCAGAAACCTCCAAGCGTGGGTCTACCGCACCTATTTGGCCCGCGCGGACATTACGGGCATCAAGGCCCTCAAACGGCGGATCGAACAGCGATCGCGGGGTGCCGGCGAAGAGATGACAGATGTCAAAACGGGGCATGGCGGGATCCGGGACATTGAGTTCGCCATCCAGTTTCTGCAATTGCTCAACGGTGGCGATCTGCAGAACGTGCGGCATGTGAACACGCTGGAAGCCATCGATCGCCTCGCCAAGGCCGGCTGCCTTTCCGACCAGGAACGCTCGTTGCTGTCGGAACATTACCGCTTCCTCCGCAAACTGGAACACCGGCTGCAGATCATGTTCGATTTGCAAACGCACCAATTGCCCGACGATCCCAAGGAAGTCGGCCGCCTGGCCATTCGCATGGGATATGCCGCCGATAGCCTGCCCCCGCCCCGCCAGGCCTTTCAAGCCGACTACCAGCGAATCACCAAACTGAACCGAAAGGTGCTGGACCACCTGCTGCACGATGCCTTTCGCGACGATGCCCCGGCTGCCCCCGAGGTGGACCTCGTCCTGGCTCCCGAGCCGACCACGGAACAAATCGAACAGGTGTTGGGGGCGTATGGTTTCGTCGATGTCGCCCAGGCCTACCGGAACCTGATGGAACTGTCGCAGGAGAAAATCCGGTTTCTCTCCACGCGCCGCTGCCGGCACTTTCTGGCCGCCATCGCACCGGCTCTGCTGAAGGCCATTGCCCGGAGGCCCGACCCGGATTCCACGCTGATTCAGCTGTGCAAAGTCAGTGATTCGCTGGGCGGCAAAGGGGTCCTCTGGGAGTTGTTCAGCTTCAATCCCCCCACCCTGGAACTGTATGTCGACCTGTGTGCCACCAGCCCTTACTTGTCGGGAATTCTGATCAGCAACCCGGGCATGATCGACGAACTGATGGACAGCCTGGTGCTGGACAAATTGCCAACCCTGGCAGAACTGGAAGCCACGTTGCAGGATCTCTGTCACGCAGCCGAGGACACCGATCCAATCCTGCATAGCTTTCGAAATGCCCAAAACCTCCGCGTCGGCGTGCGGGATATTCTGGGCAAGGAAACGATCGAAGCCACCACGGCCGCCCTTGCCGATACGGCCGAAGCCTGCTTGCGCCAAATCACCCGAGGCCAATACGCCAAACTGGTCGATCGGCTGGGCGAACCGGTCATCACCGACGGTCCACGTGCCGGACAGGTCTGCGAACTGATCATTCTAGCCATGGGCAAGTTCGGCGGGAGGGAGCTGAACTATCAGAGCGATCTGGACATTATCTTTCTTTACGAGGCGGAAGGTTCCACTCAACAACGCCGCCCCACCCGCCGTTCCGTCGAGAAAACTTCCAATCGCCATTTCTTCGGCGAATTGGGCCGGCGAATTATTAATGTCGCCAGCCGCATGGGACCCTACGGACGCTTGTACGAAATCGACCCGCGCCTGCGACCCACAGGTCGCAGCGGGCCGCTGGCGACATCGCTGAGCGAACTGGGGCGGTACTTCGCAGAAGGGGATGGCCAGTTGTGGGAGCGGATGGCGCTGTGCCGAGCCCGTGTGGTGGTGGGGAACCGGGCAGCCAGCCAGGCCGCCGACCAGGCCGTGGCCCAGGCCGCCTTCGGCCGCGACTGGCGACCGGCCGACGCCGTCGAAGTGCTCGACATGCGGCGGCGGCTGGAGGAAACAGCCGGCCAGGGCAATATCAAGCGGGGCGTGGGAGGCCTGGTCGATATCGAATTCATCACCCAAATGCTCCAACTGCGTTACGCCGCACAACTCCCGGAAATCCGGCAACCCAACACCCTGGCCGCCCTGGCGGCCTTAAACGCTGCCGGCCGGCTGGAAGAGGACCATTTCCAATTCCTGACCCAAAGTTACCGCTGGTTGCGACGCATCGAAACCCGCTTGCAGCTGATGGGCTCGTCGGCGCGAGACGCCATTGCAGAAGAAGCCGGCGAACAGAACAAACTGGCTCAAGCCTTGGGTTATCCCGACGGCGAAAGCCTCTTGGCCGAATGCCAGCAGCTGACCCGCCAAAATCGCTTGCTGTTCGAACAGCTTTTTGCCGAGGCTGGGGGGTAGAGAACCGGACCGATGGGTAGCCGAAGGCTCAGATAGTCGGCCGCCGCTGGTGCGACGCAAGCAAAAATCGAACCCTTTCGCACCGGGAACCCGCTTCCCAACCCACCACTGGTCGTCGCTTGGCGATTCACGGCACGCCTCCACGGGGATCCCACCGCAACGACTTCGGTCCGAGCGAGCGAGGGGGGGTCTGACAAAATTCCCCGCCCTCGTGGGAACGTGACCATCCGGGTCACGCCTGGGGCCGCTTGTCTCTCCCAACACCTGACACCGTCAAAACAGTCGACGGCTTTACGGCAACGGCCGCAGGGCCTGGCGGCGGCGGCTGGGAAAGGTTCGGATCAGCTGGCGGTTGAGCTCGCCCAGTGCGATCTCCTCTTCCCGTACCGCCAGCGGCGAACTTTTCCGAATTTTTTCGCCTGGCTTGTGAATCGCCAGGATGGCATTTTTCTGCCATTGATCCAAAAAATCCTGTACGCTCAGACGGACGTTTCCGCGGATGGGGTCGGCCAGGTAGACCCAGCGGTAGTCGGTACCTCGGTAAACCACAAAATGATCGTAGTCGTCCATACTGATACCTACGATCAACGGGACCTTGGCACCTGCCAGCTTTTTGAAATCAACCTTTCCCACCACGGCATGATAACCCGTTTTGACAGCCACCCGCCGCAGGTCGCTCATCGCCAGACCATGCTTGATGCGGTCAATAATTTCTTCCCGGTTCAGCAGGCCATCCAAGGCGTCAAGAAAAAACTCTTCGTCGACGTCATCGCCCCAGTAGTAGCGGATCACCGTGGCCAGGGCCGCCGCGCCACACGAGTAATCTCGCCGCTGCATCACGATATTGCGCTCTTTCAGCTTCGTGTAACTTGTCACCGCCTTGGATATCTTCCGCTGGCGATCCCGCACCGGCGCCGGTCGCGGTCGGTCTTCCGCGGCGGCCGACCGGTCAAAAGGGGCGAACAGGATGGCGGCCAGCAGGCACACCGCCAGCCACCGGCAAGATCGCCGCCGTCCCGTCTTTCGCTGATCAGGAAAAAAATCGGAAGCGGCAGGCAGCTGTCTCTTGTTGCCCTGGGATCGTACCACGAACATTGTCTCTGTCCCTGAATTCAAAAGGTGCCCCACTTTCCGGCCTTTCTTTGCCGGTGCCAAGTCTTGTGTTGGAGGGTGCCCCGGGCCGACCCGCGCCGCCTGGGCTGCCCAGGACGACCCGACCGGCAAATTCAAGTTGGACCGCCGACAATCCGTTTATCAACGCTTAATTTTTCAGGTGGCGAAACTCGCCCGGCTTTTCGGGAACTCTTCATTCGCCGAAAGTCTGGGCGACTTTCGCTACCGCGGCGAGGGGGAAAGTTCAGGTCTGAAAAAGGACTAATAGGTCTGGATCAAGCCAAACGTACCGGCTGCCGCATCGTCCGTCATGCCAATTTCCACAAACGGTTCCAGCAGCTTTTTGTTTTTCCGAGCGATCGTGGCGGAAAACCGCATCGACAACGGCTCGCGGATTGTCCCCTGGATACGCCGGCCATTGGCATGGATTTCGGTGATATAAGCGCCAAAAAAAGCGCCGCTCAACGTCACCCGCTCGTTCACCGCGAAACCGACGCCAAAGTTGTAGTTGTACTCCTGGCCTGGCGCGAAGGTAACGCCAAAAAAGTTTCGCTCGATACCCTGCCGCGTGCCAAATCCATAGAAGAAGACCAGCGGATCGATGTTGTTGATGAACAGGATGTCGCCAGACAAGGTCCAGAAGCCGTCGCCCAGGCTGGGCTGCGAGACGAGGGTTGGCCCGGCCACGAAGCTGTCGATGCCTGTGGGTGCTGAGAAAGCGAAGGTGGCCGTGATATCCGGCTCGTGTTCCTGGCCTTGTTTTAACTGGAAGGTGAGACCCCCGCGGACGTCCCCGATCCCGCCCGCGTTCTCGAACAGATCGAAACCGTCAAAATTCAGCTCCGCGTTCGCCCACCCAAAGGGGACGTTGATAAAGGCCTGCATGCGTGGGGTAAGCCCGTAACGCAATTCCAAAGGCACGATCAAGCGTCGCTGGCGGATGTTCGTATCGACCACTGCGTCGGGGCGGAGGAAGAGAGGAAAGTCGTCCTCGGTGATCGAATACAAGAGGCCCACGTCAAACTGCGCTTCGCCCGGTTCCAACAGGACCGTTTGAAAGCGGAGAAACTGGAGCGAGTTATCTTCCGGGGCCTCTCCCAGCTTTTCGTCGCCGGCAATCCCCTGCTTTTGGCCCTGCTGAGCGGCCTCGCCGGCCGGCACCTCTTCCAGCGATTCGCTCGGGCCACCGCCGCTGGCGGAAAGTCCATCCCCCGTGAAATCTTCACCTTCTTCCTGGAACGCGACCAGTTTCACACCGCCCCCGTCGGGCTCGCCCGCGATCACACCTGTCCCATACAGCGGCTCGGCAAGGATGCCTGGCCACTCGGTAATCGCCGAACGTAGTCCGCGTACGTAGGCCACGATGCGATGCTGCTCGGCACCCTCCATCAAATCGCCCTCGCTGGTCAAATAGAGCGGCTGTAGAATGGGGGGAATGCAGCGGCGGCGGGTCCGGGCCGCGGCAAATTGGGAACCGCGTCGCAGACCGGGGGGAATCGCCCCCACGCCATCCGGGCCGTTGGCCATCGTGAAGGGACGCAGCAACGCGGACATCGATGCGGAAATGTGGTTCGGCG
>WVZU01000082.1 GCA_011772275.1 Planctomycetales bacterium
GGTTGTCGTCGCTTTGTTTCAGCAGCTTGATGTAGAGATCCACGGCCGCCGGCGGCTTCGATTTGTCCAGCAGTTCCAGGCAAAAATAACGAAAGTCTTCGTCCTCATTCTCAATCGACTGGCCTGCCAGCAGCTCGACAGCCTCGCCGGTGCCCACATTCGACAGTGCCTCGGCCAGCACCTGCCGGTGTTCGTGGCCCTTGGCCGCTTCAAAGCTTTTGATCAGGGCTGGAACCGCGGACGGCTCCCGGATCGCCAGCAGATATTCTTTCGCTCGTACGGCCTTGCTGCTGCTGTCCAACCAGCCGCTCCAGCGACGCACGCGCTTGTACCACTCTTGCTCGGCCAACTTCTTTTGTTGTTCCCCTTCCAACAGCCGTAGCTGCTGCGGGGTGATCCAGCGACCCTTGTATTTGACCATGCCCCGTTCGGTCATGATCTGCTCTTCCGTCAACCAGCGATTTCCCACCCGCTGGTAGCCCAGCAGCCGTCGTGCCTGTTCGTGATCGCTATCCAGCTCGACAATCCGCTCCAGATGCTCCTGCCGCTGCGCGCTTAGCCGGTTCTGCCGGCACCACTCGGCAAGCTCCCAGTTGCCCGCCACCGTGTCGTCATGTTGCAGTCGCACACGTTCGTAGGCGATTTCCGTCGGATCCTGAGCCACGACGCGGGCGACGGCGGTGGCGGCCAGGGTGATTTCACCGCCGGCAAATGGTCGGATCACATAGACCTTTTGTTGCGGCTGCTGGCGATTTACCCATTCGCCCCGGATTTCGCCGCCGTTGTGCAGAGCAAAGATGTCGGCGTCTAGGGGTGCGGCGGACAGCCAGACGAAGAAGCAGCTGCCGGCAACCCGCACCCAATTTCCCACGGCACTTCGCATCGCATGGTTCCCAGCCATCCGCCGGACCGTCCGCCCCCGCACCCGGCCAGCCGGCAGCTTGCTGTATTTGCCTAAACAAGAGGATCATAATAGTATACGCGAAATCTGGCAGCTCGGCAGCGGATGTTGTCCCCCACCCCGTTTTTTGTGCAGGTGGAATGGACAAGTCGATTTGAGCCGTTTCTGCCAAAGCCACGGGCCGGGTTGCCGTACCTCGGGAGGGGGTGGGGATGAGCGAGACGATTGCTGAGCATCGAGCGGACGCACCGCACGGTTTGCGGTGTGCCGTGATCACCGTCAGTGACACGCGGACCCTGGAGAACGACCGCGGGGGAGCCCTCTTGAATGACCTGTTGAGGGAAGCTGGTCAGACGGTTGCCGAGCGGCAGATTACGCCAGACGAACCGACCAAACTGGCTGCTTTGATCACCGCGCTGGCGGGTCGCGATGACATCGACGCCATTCTCTTGACCGGTGGCACCGGCATCAGTCAGCGCGATCAAACTTTTGAAACCGTCTCGGGACTGCTCGATAAAATTTTGCCGGGCTATGGCGAGCTGTTTCGTTGGTTAAGCTTTGAGCAGGTAGGTCCGGCGGCGATGCTGAGCCGCGCTGTGGGGGGTGTTTGTGGCACCACCATCGTGCTCACCATGCCCGGCTCGCCCGCCGCCGTCCAACTGGCGATGCAGCAGATCATCTTGCCCGAACTGGGCCACCTCGTCCGCGAAGCCCGCCGCTAGCCTGGATTTTGTCTTACGCGTTGCAGCGAGCTTGCTGCGCTTTTGCCCGGCTGGAAAGAAAACGCGATTCGACTTCCAGCGTATGGGTCGTACATTGCACCTTTGGGGGCGGTGTCTGAGGCGGCCAAAAAAAAGACATTGGACCGCGCACGGCAGATGGCGGGTGAGATCACAAATGCAGGCTGGCGCAGGCCAGCAGTGCCAGCATGCCGGATCAACCCCCCAACCCCTCGGGTATCCCAATTTGATCTGGAGCCGATTCCGATCCAGCGGTATCCTCCCCGCCCAGTCCGGATCAAGCCCGGCAATGGTCATGGCCCAAGGAGGGGCTCGTCATGCGCAGGATGTTGGCACTGCTGCTGTTTCTGGGAATTGCGGTGGGTGTTGTTCTCTTCCACCTGGTCTTTCAAATCGAAGGGCTGGACAAGGTTTTCATCCGTCGCCGTCCGCTATCGCCGTTTGCCCGCCAGGCGGCGTCTGGCCAGGAGGGATGGGGCGCGTCGCGGGAACGCGTGCAGGATACGATTCGCATCGGGTCGTACAATATCGAAGTCTTTGGACCCCAAAAGGCCTCTCAGCCTCATGTGATGGACGTTATCGCACGGACGGTGCGGCAGTTCGATCTGCTGGCGATTCAGGAAATTCGTTCCAAGGACCAGTCGCTCATTCCACAGCTGGTCCGCCAGGTGAATACCTCGGGTGCCCACTACGGCTACTTGCTGGGCCCCCGGCTGGGTCGTACCCACAGCAAGGAACAGTATGCCTACCTGTTTAACACGAAAACGATCGATGTCGATCGCGAGGCGACGTACACGATCAGCGACCCGCACGATCGCATGCACCGCGAGCCTTTTGTCGCCCTGTTTCGGGCCCGCGGCCCGGACCCCAAGGAGGCTTTTACGTTCAAACTGGTCAATGTCCACGTCGATCCGGACGTGGTAGACGAAGAGCTGAATGCCCTGGATGACGTTTATTACGCCGTATTGAATGACGGCGATGAGGAAGACGACGTTGTCCTGCTGGGCGACTTCAACACCAGCGAACAACGGATGCACCAGCTGGGATCTGTTCCTGAGATGACCGTGGCGCTGACGGGTATCACGACCAATAGCTTGGGAACCGCGGCCTACGACAACCTGGTCTTTCATCGTCGAAACACGATTGAATTCGTCGGCCGCTCAGGGGTGTTGGACCTGGTGCGTGTGTTCAATTTGACCAGCCAGCAGGTGCAGGAGGTTTCGGACCATCTTCCCATCTGGGCAGACTTCAGCATCTTTGAAGGTGGTGGTCGTGGCCGCGTGGCCGCGCGACCCCCCAGCAACTCGGCACAGTGAATCTGGCGGTGGGCGTCGTGGTAGTTCCCCGCTTGGTGGGATCCGTTCTGCAGGGCCCACCTTTTCCTCTTGCCGCTTGGCAAACTTGACGCCGCGTCCGCAGGCAATTCGGCACTTCGGCGGTTCTGTTCCGGTTGGGGGAACGGCTAGCGGGTTTCGCGGGGCAGGGTGACAGAGCCTGGAGGGTTGCGGGACGGGCGGGGGCGGCGGCCGTCCTGGTGGGCGTGCGACGGTGCGAGATCGAGCGTCTGGAACCAGNNGAGCGGCCACGGACAGCTACTGCGTTGTGGGTGCGGGTTCGTCAGGGTTGGCGGTCGCCAAGAATTTGAAGGCTGCCGGCATTCGCTTTGAGGTCATCGAACGCAACGACGACGTGGGCGGAATCTGGTACTACGGCACGCCCAACAGCAGTGTTTACGATTCCACCCATCTCATCTCGTCCAAACCGCTGACGCAGTATCCGGATTACCCGATGCCGCCGTCCTACCCCCATTACCCCGGCCACGAACAAGTATGGGCCTACCTCCGCAACTACGCTCGACATTTTCAACTGTACCCGCACATCCGCTTCAGCACGGAGATCGACAAGGCGGAACCGGTCGAAGGAGACGGCGGCTGGGAGATCACGTGTTCGGATGGCCAGACGCGCCGCTATCGGGGCTTGGTGATTGCCAATGGCCACAACTGGGACCCTTTCTGGCCAGAGCTGCCGGGCTCGTTTCGGGGCCCGATGCTGCATTCTTGTCAGTACAAAACGCCGGACGTGTTGCGGGGGCGACGGGTGCTGGTGGTGGGCGCGGGAAATTCCGGCTGCGACATTGCGGTCGAATCGGCACAACATGCCGCGGTGACTTTTCACAGTACCCGACGTGGCTATCACTACCTGCCAAAGTTTTTGTGCGGACTCCCCATCGATCAGTGTGGCGAAATGCTGCTGCGGTGGCGGCTGCCGTTGTGGCTGCGCCGAGCGATCAGTAAATTGGCGGTTCGGGTCACCCTGGGGCCACCCCGCCGCGTGGGACTCCCCGCGCCGGACCATCGGTTGTTTGAAACCCATCCCGTCATCAATTCTCAGCTGTACTATTACCTGGGACACGGCCAGGTGATTCCCAAGCGGGATATTCAGCAGCTGTGCGGTGACGAGGTTTTGTTTGTCGACGGCAGCCGCGAGGCGGTCGATGTGATCATTCTGGCCACCGGGTTTAAAATCAGCTTCCCGTTTCTTGACAAGCGGTACCTCAATTGGAGCGACGGCCGGCCCGGTCTGTATCTGCACATGGTCCATCCGACGCGCGAAAATTTATTTGTGGCCGGAATGATCCAGCCGGACAGCGGGCAATGGGGGCTGGTCGATTACCAGGCTCGACTGATCACCCGGTTGATACAGCTGCAGGATGCCGGCGACCCGGCGGCCAGTCGTTTTCGACAGCACATGCGCGCGGCACATCCCTCGCTTTCAGCAGGAATTCGTTACGTCTCCAGCAGACGCCATTTGCTGGAAGTCGAACATTTCAGCTACCGGCAACGGCTGCAGAAGCTGATCGCTCAACTGTCGTAGGCGGGGGAGGGAGATCCCCCGCGGGGCGCCGCGACGCCGCTCAAAACTCCACTTCCATCCCGTCCTGGCCCACCTCCGTCGCCGGAAAGATCGCTTGAGCGTCCCCCACACCGATCGGGTCCGCTCGACTATCCGCGGGATTCGTGTGCACCAGCACGAGGCGGCCGACTTGCGCCTCGTGCGCGACCTTGGCCACCGCCGAGGTGGAACTGTGAAACAGTTCTGCCGCCAGATTCGCCTTTTCGTTGGGGAAATAACATTCATGCAGCAACAGGTCCACGCCACGAATCTTTTCCAGATAGGCGACTCCCGCCGCGGCGGTCGTGTCCGTGACGTAGGCCAGGCTGTGGCCGGGCCAATCGAGTCGAAAGCCGACGACCCCTCCCGGATGTTCCAGGGGGAAATGGGTCAGCCGGCCGCCACCGCGCAGCGGTACTTTATCTGCCAGCGGCCGAAACTGCAGCGGTGGCATGACCGAAAATATCAGTTCGGAAAACAGATGCTGCCGGATGGCCGCCAGCTTCTCGGGCTCGCCATGCACCACCACCTGCCGCATGCCACGGCCGTCCAGGATCCCCAGCAGGTATGTCAGGCCCACGATGTGATCCAGGTGAGCATGGCTTAAAAAGATATCCAGTTCTTCGGTCACCAGGTGCTCGGGCAAGCGAAACATGCCCGTGCCGGCGTCCAGCACAATTCCCAGCTCAGGGATCATGAAGCAGGCCGTGTGGCGGCGCTGGTTGGGGTAATAGCCGGATGTTCCCAGGCAGAGCAATTTCATGGTGTGATACGCAGGCCAACGACTTTCCGTCCGCGGGCAGGTTGATCGGGCTGGTCGACGCCATCGACCCGCCGCAGTAAGATAATAGACGCTTAGGCTTGCCCCGGGAACCTGCCACCTTGGGCGGCCGGCATCTGCCCCGCTAGGGACAGGCTGACGGACCTTGGTGCGCGACGAGGTAACGGATGACCCCCTGCCCGCTGGACATTCTGGCCAACGTTTTTGGCTTTCCGCGTTTTCGCGAACAACAGGAGGAGATTATTCAGCACGTTCTTGGCGGTGGAGATGCGGTGGTCCTGATGCCGACCGGTGGCGGGAAATCGCTCTGCTACCAGATTCCCGCTCTGGTCCGTCCTGGGGTGGGCATCGTGATTTCGCCGCTGATCGCGCTGATGAAAGATCAGGTCGGGGCGCTGATCGAGGCAGGTGTGCGGGCGACCTACATCAACTCCTCGCTGCCTGCGGCCACCGCTCGCCAGCTGGAAGGCGAAATGGTGGCCGGCGAATACGACCTGGTCTATGTCGCGCCAGAACGGCTGATGACACCGCGCTTTCTGGATCTGCTTGGCCAAACCCGCCTGGCCCTGTTCGCGATCGACGAAGCGCATTGTGTTTCCCAGTGGGGTCACGA
>WVZU01000381.1:0-10134 GCA_011772275.1 Planctomycetales bacterium
AGCACTGGTGGAAGAGCTGGCCAAGTTGGCGATCGAGGGCCAGCAAGTGTGGCAGCGAGCTCGGCAGGAGGACGACTATGCGTCCTTTGCCCCGATCTTGAAAAAAACGATCGAGCTGAAGCGCCAGCAGGCCGATGCAATCGGGTTTGCCGACTGCCGTTACGATGCGTTGCTGGACGATTTCGAGCCGCAGGAATCGACGGCAAATGTGGGTCGCGTGCTGGCGGCGCTCCGCGAGGACCTGGTGCCGCTGATTCGGCAGATTGGCGACAGCCGTCGCGCGCCGGACATCGAACTCCTGCAACGTCGCTACCCCATGGATGCTCAGCAAGCATTCGGCCGCGCGGCGGCCGCCCGTATTGGTTTTGACTTCCACCGTGGTCGACTCGACACCACAGTGCATCCTTTCTGCAGCGGGCTGGGCCCCAACGATACGCGGCTGACCACGCGTTATGATGAGCGTTTTTTTCCGACCGCTTTTTTTGGGATCCTGCACGAAGCGGGCCATGGGATTTATGATCAGGGCTTGCGCCAGCTATGGTATGGCCTGCCGCCCGGTCAGGAGGTTTCGCTGGGAATTCACGAATCGCAGTCTCGTATGTGGGAAAACCAGGTAGGCCGCAGCCGTGCTTTCTGGCAGTTCCATTTCCCGCTGGCTCAGGAGGCGTTTCCCGATACGTTGGCCAAGGTGACGCTGGATGAGTTTTATTTCGCAATCAACCTGGTACGACCATCCCTGATTCGTGTCGAGGCGGACGAAGCGACCTATAACCTGCACATCCTGATTCGCTTTGAACTGGAACAAGCGTTGTTGGAAGACGATCTTCCGGTGGACGATCTGCCCACGGCGTGGAATGAAAAGTATCAAGCCTACCTGGGCGTCCAGCCGCCGAATGACCGGGAGGGTGTGCTGCAGGATATTCATTGGAGCAGCGGGGCGATTGGTTATTTTCCCACCTACGCGCTGGGCAACCTGTACGCGGCTCAGTTTTTTGCCCAAGCGGATGCCGACTTGGGCGACCTTAAGCAACAGTTTGCCAGCGGACAATTCGAACCGCTGCGGCAGTGGCTGCAGCGGAATATCCACCAGCCGGGACAGTGCTATCCGGCGGCCGAACTGGTGGAACGGGTGACCGGCCGACCGCTGGACCACCAATGCCTGCTCCAGCAGCTCCGCGCCAAGCTGGGCCCGCTGTACGAACTCGACTAGCCTCCGCCCGATGGGCGTCTCCCGGCTGCGACCCAGCGGCCGGCCCCGGGCAGCCGTCCAGGCTGGAAAACGGCTCCCAGACTGGCTGAAGCCGGTTTCTCTGTTTACACTAAGGAATCCGGCGCGATTTTGGGCGGCCGGGGCCAGGCACCTTTTTTCTGCCAGAGGAACGGGGTGCCATTAGAGGGTGTCAGAAAGAAAAAGGTGCTTCGAAAAGATCCCTGCGGCGGGATCCCCATTGTTTATCGGCGTGCATCACCGCGCAGGGCCCTTTAACTGCTTACGAAAGTTTTTCCTGTGGAGCCGACCATGACCAGTGTTACTATCTGCCCGGGCTGCCAGCGACAGGTTATCGTCCCTGCCGAGACTTCCGACACGGCGCTGGTAGCTTGCCCCTTGTGCGAAGAGCAGTTCGTCCTGTCGGGCTCGATTCCGGCCGATGCGCCTGTACTGCAAATCATGGATGCTGGTATCGAGTCGGAGGCAACGGCACTCGAGCCCGACAGGGGCGAATCGATCGCCACGGAAGAAGCCGCCCAGGAGATGGTGACCTCGGAGGAAGCCGGGTCCGAGCTGGAAATGACGGACTCGATCGGCACGGAAGAGCCGGCGGAAGAACTGGCGACGCCAGAAGAAGAAATGGGTCTTGGTGGTCCGCTGTCCGACTTGGAACCGCAGGAGGATGAAATTTCATTCGCCCCGGACGAAGTGGGGGAGGGCGATCAGGCCCCGACGTTCTTTTCCGAGCAAGAAGCGATGGCGGAGGGGGACCAGGAGGGCGATCTGATTGCGGCAACCCCGGCCAAGCCGGCACTGCGCGCTAAGAAAAAGAAGAAGATAGGAATCAAGACCCACATTGCAGGCATCGTCATCTTTGGTGTCGTCGGGCTGGGGCTGGGTTACGGCATTCTGAAGGTGGTCAAGCCCGCAGCGGCCAAACCTTTCGACGAAATGATCGCCAAAGCCTGGGAACCCCTCTCTTCGCTCTGGTCTTCGACGGAGTCGGCCTCCGGCCAAGCCGCAACGGCCGCGGCACCGGCGGCAGAAGGGGATGGATTCCAGCCCGGCGGGATGCTGCCGGAGGACCAGCAGCCGACCGAGGAAGACCTTGCTGAAATGATCGACACAGCTGATTCCGCTGCGGACTTGGCCAGCACCGACAGCCAGACGGGTGGAGAGGCGAGCGGTGACGGCTGGGGGGATGGGGACGGGCTGTTCGAATTGCCGGGAGACGACCAACCCGCGGCCGGGTTTGCGGCACTGCTGAACGGTCAGCCTGACGAGGCGGGAGTCATCGAATCGATCGACCTCGCCGCGCTCCAGGACGCTGTTGACAGGGCCCGGTCCCTGAACGACGACGACGATGGAAAATTAGAAGGCAGTTTCTATCTCGGTTTGTGCGACCTGGGACATACCGTGGCCTTTGCGCCGCGCGACGAGCAAGCCGCGGCGGAGCTGTCGCGGACCGAAGCCACCGACTTGATCCGTCAGGTGTCGCCACCGCAGATGCAGGCCCGCCTCGAAGGGTTCGCTATCGACATGTTGTACAGCGAAAAAAGACCCCGAGACAAAAAAGGCATCTTTCTGGTCGGCAAGACGCAGATCATCAAGCGATTTGGAAATCTGTTCGCCACAGAAATCGAAATTCGCAAGCTGCCGAAGGAACCCAACCGGAAGACCGTCAAGCGAGTTGTCGTTCTCTCGGAAGCGCGTCCCCAGCTAAAAGTCGACCAGATGGCTGGCGTGCTGGGGGTGGTGGTGCGCGATCCCCAGGCGAAATTGCCCGGTTACGACCGATCGAACGAAGCCTTTGCAGATTTCCAGGCCGATGACACCCTTGTGGTCCTGGCCGGCGTCGTCACTCAACTGCCAAAAAGGTGACTTTAGTCGCGGACTTCCGCTTGAGCGACGACAGTGGGCAGGCTGCCCGGAACGCCCTGGGTAACAATTTTGATCTTTTCCACGATATGCCCTGCGTGTGCTGGGGCTGTAAACGTGACCGGGATCAGGTGGACCTTGCGGGGGGTGTCGGACGAATCGAAGGTAAAGCAGTTGGTGCCATCTTCGCAGTCGATGTCGATAATCCGAAACGGCTGCGTGCCGCGGACCACGAGGCGCTTCGTCACCTTCTGACCGGGCCGCAATACGCCCAGATGTAACGAAGCCGGACTGACGGTCAATCCGGAACGCACCCGACCTTCGATCGCCAACGGAATCATTCGATTGGACTGGTCGTTGGTGACCAGAAACAACTGGTCATTTAGATAGCCGCTGGCAGCCCCCTTCTTCAGTCGAAACACCATTTCGTACTCGACACGCCCCCCAGCGCGAAGCGGGGGGCTCAGTTCCACTTCGAAATCAGAATTGGAACTACGCACGTCCGTGATCTGCCAGTCAGGACGCCCGGCATATGCGACCTTCACGCTTTTCACCGCCCCTGTCTCCGAATCGACCAAACCCAGCTCGACCCGACCCGGCGTCAACACGACGTCCTTGCGGACATACCCGCGTATGTGCAAACGAACCTCGGCCTGATAAGGTTCCGCAAACCGAACCGTGATCGTCGCCTTGTGACTGCCCTCAAAGGCAATCGTATTGAATTCGGCAATCAGTTCCGTCTCTTCCCCTGATTCGAGTGTTTCTTTGAGCACGCGCGGATCGGTGCACCCGCAGCTGGAACTGACCGAGGCAATCTGAATCGTTTCGCGATAAAGGTTCCTGATCTTAAAACGGTGCTCGGCCTTCGACCCTCGAGCCAGACTCTCGAAGTCGAACTCCAGATGATCGAACATCTTTTCTGCCCAATCCGTGCGGGAGACATCCTCGGCCGATGCTGCCGCAGGTAACAGCAGGACGACAAAAAACAACGGGCTCCATTTCTTGCCGGTCAGGTTGAACATCACACTCCCCCAAGCTGGCCATTGCAAACGGGATCCCGCAGACAGTTCGACAGGCGGATTACCCCTTGTCGCACGGCGCAGCGGGTCCCCGTGGCGGAATTCGCATTCCTCTTCCCCCATATCCCTTTCGTCAACCTAACCGGTCCAAGTTTAAACGGACAAAATCAATGGTCGTACCAAAGGCTGTTGGCACGGGCCGTTCGGTCCCGGCAGCTGCCAGCACAAGTTGCACCACTAGCCCCGATACCGTTGCATGCCGGCCGTCGCTTGGCCGCTGGTTTTTTGTGGGATCGCGGGCTGGCGCCCCAGGCTTTGTCCTGTTACCGCTTGGCGGTTGGCGACCAGACCGGTCATCCCCGAAACCGTCTTGGCGCAAGCCGGCATTTCTCATCCGCCATTTGCCGTGCGAGGGCCAAGTCTTTGCCTGGTCGCGTCAGACGTCGCAACTTGATCCTCAACCTGTAATGAATACGCTGGCTGTAAAATCGTGTCGTCTTCGTTGCCAGGCGAAGACTTACCGTCGCTGGCTACGACGTGCATGAGAAATCCGGGCCGGCTGTCCTATCTGCCACACCTCGCCGAGTGGCCAGGGCACAGTTTCCCCAACCGCCTTTTTGCAGTACGATGAGAGGCAGCTTGCCTGGGACGGGCAGGCTGTCAGCCGGGCGGGAAACGGCCTTTTTCAGCAGGAAAGTTGCATGCAACGGCAGCTTATGTTCCCATCGTGTGGTCCATCGTGTGGTCGTCAGGGGCCTTTTCACCTTCCCCTTTGGCGGCGCCAGTTAGCGGGATGGCTGCTACTGTCTTGTGCCCTCAGCCTTTCCATGGCCGGCTGTTCTCGGCCCGTGACGGCCGAGCCCAGCGAAAATGACAAGGGGGTCGCTGTGGAGCCGCCAAGCGAGCGGAAAGCGGGCCGACGGTCGGGGGCTGAGTTGGAGGGGGAAGAGGAGGCGGGAGACCACCCTTTTCCTCGCCGGGTCGACGCGCCGTCGCTGGAGGGGGGTGCGGGATGGATCAACACGGCCGCCCCGCTGAGCTTGCGTGGTCTGCGCGGCAAATTCGTACTGCTCGACTTCTGGACGTACTGTTGCATCAACTGCTTGCATGTGCTTCCCGAGCTCAAAAAGCTGGAACATGCCTACCCCAACCAGCTGGTTGTGATTGGTGTCCATTCGGCCAAGTTCGATACCGAAAAGCTGTCTGAAAACATCCGCCAGGCGGTGCTGCGCTACGAAATCGAACACCCGGTTGTCAACGACTCGGAAATGCTCATCTGGCGTCGTTTTGGGATCAGCGGCTGGCCTGCCCTGCGGGTGATCGATCCGGAAGGGAAACTGATTGCGGCCCACGGTGGTGAAATCGATTTCGAATCGCTGGACCGGTTTTTCCGGATGGCGATTCCCTTTTACAAGCGAAAAGGATTGCTGGACGAGACGCCCCTGGAATTTGAACTGGAAAGCCACCGTCAGGTGCCCTCCCCCCTCCGCTATCCGGGAAAACTGCTGGCCGATGCCCCCACCGACCGGCTTTACATCGCCGACAGTGGCCACCACCGTATCGTGGTGACAGATCTGGCCGGCAAGTGGATCGACACGATCGGGACCGGTCAGGCCGGACGAGAAGACGGATCTTACGAAGAGGCAACTTTCTGTCACCCGCAAGGATTGGCCCTGCTCGGTCAGACGCTTTACGTCTGCGATACGCAGAATCATTTGATCCGCAAGATCGACCTGGCCACCCGGCAGGTCCGCACGGTGGCGGGGACCGGGCAGCAGAACCGGGGTATCTGGCCGGGCATGGATCAGCTGGACTTGCGGCAGCCTTTGGACGAATCAAAATTTCCCTCGCGCTGGGCCAGCCCGCCCCGCAAGATTCCCCTCGGCAGTCCCTGGGCAGTCCATGTGCACGACGGCCACCTGTACATCGCCATGGCCGGTCCTCACCAGATCTGGCGGATGTCGCTGGACGAAAAATGGATCGAAGTTTACGCAGGCAACGGCCGCGAGGACATAGTTGATGGGCGGCGGGTCCCCGCAGTTCCCCCGCGGCTCGACCGCTCAGGTTTCGACAGCACCTACAGCAGTTTTGCTCAACCCAGCGGCTTGGCCTCCGATGGCCAGTGGTTGTTTGTCGCCGATACCGAGGGGAGTTCCATCCGGGCCGTGCCTTTGGATCCCCGGCAGGCGGTGGAAACGATCATTGGGACCTCGGAACTGCCCGGTTCGCGCCTGTTCATTTTTGGCGATCGGGACGGCAAGGGTCTGCTGCAGACCGCGGGTGCGGCATTCAACTTTCGCGCCCGGCCCGCTGACGCCACGGAAGGGCCTCTGTTGCAGCACGCGATTGGGATCGCTTATCGCGACGGCCAGCTGTATGTCGCCGACACCTACAACAATAAGATCAAGCAGATTGACCTGAAGGATCGATCGTGCCGTACGATCGCCGGTACGGGCGAGGCCGGGGCCGACGATGGGGAACCAACTTTTGACGAACCGGCCGGGTTGTCGATCGCCGGCAAGAGGTTATTCGTGGCCGACACCAACAACCATCTGATTCGCACGGTCGATCTGGAGGGCAACTTTACAGTTGCCACGCTGTCGATGGTGGGGCTGGCCGAGCCCGGTCGGCCGCGGGGCGAATCATCTGCCGATGGCGACGCTGCCCGGTAAGCTCAATCCCCCGCTTCCAGCACGACGGATACGTCGATCCGCTGCCCCGCTCGGATGATAGTCACGGTAACCGTCTTGCCTGGCGGGTTGGATTCGATCAGGTCCAGAAACTGATCTGCACTGGTCACGGCCACGCCCCCCACGGCCAAGATGCGGTCCGCCGCGCTGCGGTCGACATAGGTCTGTTCGTATACAAAGGGACCCTGCCGGCGACGTTTTTTGACCAGCCGAAAACCTTGCAGTCCCGCTTTGTCGGCGGGTCCTCCGTCGACCGTGGCGGCGATCACCAGTCCGTTTTCCGTTTCCACGACCCGCGAAATGCCGATTTCGGCCCGAGTCACTCGACCACGCCGCACCAGCTGGGGCACAATCCGCCGTACGGCGCTGACCGGTATCGCAAAACCCACCCCGGCGCTCTGCCCCGTTCGACTGGCAATCGCCGTATTGACGCCAATCAATTCGCCGCGGCTGTCCAGCAACGGGCCGCCCGAGTTGCCCGGATTGATGGCGGCATCGGTTTGGATGATGGATCGAATTGCCCTCTGATTCCGTGCGCGGATTACCCGATTCAAGCTGGAAATAATCCCCACGGTCAGTGTCCGTTCCAGCCCGAACGGATTGCCGATGGCGAACACGCGCTGTCCCACTTGAAGAGCGGTCGAGTCGCCCAGGGTTACGGGGAACAGCGATTCGGGTGGCGCGTCGATCTGCAGGACCGCCAGGTCGGTCGTGGCATCCACACCCACGGGACGAGCATCGTAGGTTGCCCCGTCGAACAGGGTGACCTGGATCTCGCGGGAACCTTCCACGACATGAAAGTTGGTCAGAATATGACCCTGCTTGTCCAATACGGATCCCGAACCGGCACCTTCGGAGGGGGTTTCGAACATAAAAAACGGATCCGCGCGCACAGAGCGGGTGTTGATATTGACCACGCTGCGATTGACCCGTTCGTAGACCCCCACATTCACGCGTTCCTCGGGTGTCAGTTGAGCAGCGTGGGTCTGGTTGGCCAGCATCATCTCGGCGTCATGGGCTGCCGCCACGCGGTGATCGGACAAATCGACGACACGGCCGCCTGCTGCCACGGCCGTTTCGGTTTTGTCAAGCCATCCTTTGCCGGTTTCCGGTGGGGCCGCTACCGGAGTTGGCAAGAGGCGCGCAATGGCCAGACCGGCCATNNTTTTTCATCGATGGATCCTCTCTTCTATCCCCCTGTCTCCCTCCCGCGCTTCCTCTTCACCCTTACGGGTAGGTGGGTGGCCAGATGATCGGAATGAAGATCAGGGCAGTGACCATCACCAGGAAGGTCAGCGGCAGTCCAATTTTCAGATAGTCGGCTGGCCGATAACCACCCGGCCCCATCACCATCAAATTGGTCTGGTAGCCGATCGGCGTGATAAAACTGCAAGAAGCGGCCAGGGCAATGGCCATGATAAAGGGGCGTTCCACAAAGCCTGCCTCTTGGGCCACCGCGATCGCCAAGGGAAACATCAATGCCGCGACGGCCGTGTTGGTAATCATTTCCGTAAAAATCAGTGTTAAAAAATAAATAATCATCAGCAGCACCAGCGGATTCTGATCGCCGGCGACGTTGATAATCCAGTCGGCAACTTGCTCAGCTGCTCCGCTCTGTTCCAACGCTCGCCCGAGCCCCAGCGCGGCGCCGATCGTCAGCAACACCTGCAGTTCAAACGACGAACGAGCTTGAGCCATGCTCAGACAGCGCGTGACCACCATCAACACTGCCGCCATCACGGCAATGATGGCGGTCATCTCGGCGGGGATGGCGCCTCCATGCGACATCCAGCTGGTGATCGTCAACAACGTAATCAAGATGGCGAACAAACCGAGCGAAACCCAGACCCGGTCATGCCGGCGGGGCCGGTCGTCATCGACGCTGGAGATCAAATAAAAGTCACGGCTGTTGCGGAAATTGTTGATGAACTCGGTACCGGTCTGCAGCAACAGCGTATCGCCTGGTTCGAGCTGGATACTGCCTACTTTGTTGGTCATCCGCACACCATTGCGATGCACGGCCAATACGGCCGCGTTGTACAACTGACGAAATTTGGCCTCTTTGACCGTGCTGCCGATTAAAGGTGACGAATTGGACAGCACGGCCTCGGTCAGGTGGCGGCGCTGGCGCGAGACCGGATCGGTTTCGTAAGCCATATCGACTGCCGGTACCAGCCCCGGGATTTTTTCCAGGTCGACAATCGTACTGACCACGCCGGTGAAAACCAGGCGGTCGCCGGCCTCGATCCGGTCCCGGGGCGTAACCGGGGTAATGACCTCGTTCTGGCGATTAATCTCGATCAGAAATAACCCCGGCAGATTCCGCAGCCCGGCCTGTTCTACCGTCTGCCCCACCAGGCGGCAGGTTTCCTGGACCAGCATCTCTACCAGGTAGTCGCGACGATACTCACCCAAAGACTCCAGCAAGTCGATTCGATTCGGCAAACGTCGCTGGCCTACCAACAACAAATAGATGATGCCCACCAGGGCACACGGCAGGCCGACATAGCCAATTTCAAACAAATGCATGCCCTCGATGCCCTGATGGTCGACCATCATCGCGTTGACGACCAGATTGGTGCTGGTACCGATTAACGAACAGGCGCCACCCAGGATGGCCAGGTAGCTGATGGGCATCAGCAGACGCGACGGCGAGACTCCTGTGCGACGGCACCAATCGATCACGGTGGGGACCGTCATCGCCACGATCGGCGTGTTGTTGATCAAGGCCGATAGTCCCACGATGGGCAACGTCAGTCGTAGCAGGGCACCTTTTTCCGAGCGGATGTTGCCCAGCAGCTTGTGACCAATCAGGTCCAACGCGCCGGTCTGACGCAGCCCTGCTGCCACGACGTACAGTGAGGCAATCGTGACCACTGCCGGATTGGCAAAACCCAACAGAGCGTCACGCGGCGAAATGATCCCGCAGAGGGTCACTCCTACCAGGCCGCCCAGAAACACCAGGTCCGCCGGCGCGCCGCGCTTCCACAGCAAGACCAGAAAAACCAGGGTCGTGATACCTAGTGCAAGAAAGGCGTCAAACATTGAATGCGGCTCGATCGGGTCAACAGTCAAGCAAGAATGAAGTACGGGTGCTTATCCGAAACCTCTTTGTCCACCTTAAAACAGGGACCATTAAAACTTATATATCGCTTGGCCCTTCCCGCGAAACTGCCCGTCCAGGCGTTAAGAGCCGTGCGGATCGAAAGATCACCAAGGCTTTCCAGGATTCGCTGGTCGGACTACACGTTAGCTATTTTCACTAATCCGAAATCAAATCGCCAATTGCCTAATAAGTTCAAGAGGTTAACTCCGATAGGTTGTTACATAACAAGTC
>WVZU01000381.1:10159-10492 GCA_011772275.1 Planctomycetales bacterium
CATAACAAGTCGCAACTTGCGACGCTGCCGAGGTTTAGACGGCGGACAAGACCAGCCGGTTTCCCCTCCGGCCTCCTGTAGCCACCGTTTTTCTCGGGGAGATGCCACGTCCATGCATAGCCTGCATTGCTATTGGCTGGGATCCCCAGGGTCTTTCACACGCTCGCTGCTGGTTTTTAGCCTGCTTTTCGTCTGCAATGCAACGGCGAAAGCCAGCGTGATTGTCGTCTGGCTGCCTGTTGAGGCCCAGATGGCAGAGGATTCGGAGCCGCAATCCGTCAGCGAAAATTCCCCCGCGATCGACCCTGGGTTCCCAGTGGCATCTCCCCCAAG
>WVZU01000056.1:0-241 GCA_011772275.1 Planctomycetales bacterium
ACGTCCCAGGTCGGATAACGGGGAGCTCCCAGGAGGGCCAGCCCCTACCACTGCCATTCGGCACCCAAATGGAAGCCGGACAGGAACAGGCTGCCATTGGTGTCCAGCGGCGACGGACGTGGTGTGACAAACGGACTGGTCCGATTGAAATTGTCGGGTGCCAGGGAAATGCCCTGGATAAACATGGCCTGGTAGCCACCCCGCAGATAGAATTCGCCGAATAAGCGATAGATGGCGGTCA
>WVZU01000056.1:277-4397 GCA_011772275.1 Planctomycetales bacterium
GGCCGTAATTCGCGTGTTGCTTTTTACGCTGTTGCCGTAGACGCCCGCTTCCACATCGCCGCCGATCAGCAAACCAGGAACGACTGTCCGCATGGCCTCCAGACCAAAATGGAAACCGACCAGGTCATTGTCCACGTTGATCACGTAATCCATTTCCGCGGGTCCGCGGACTTCGGCCGTGATCGGGTCGATATGTTCGGAAGCGAAAGTCGAGTGGTTTAGTAATTCACGCAGCTCGACATAGCGGACTCCAAAGATCCAGGCACCGGTCCATGGCTTGGTCGTATGGCTCCAGCGATAACGCGTGTTCAGTTCGTAGTTGTTTAACTGGGACTTGTAAAAAATGCTGTGGTCGGTCGCCTGATCCGTCTCCTCAAAGCCCTGGGCTGGTGACAAGCCGAAGTCGCTGAAGATCGAATACAGGCTGTTGGTGGAACTGGTCACCGCCGCGAAATTATCCCATTCCAGCGGGCCCATCCAGCTAAGCTCGAGATCAAAGCTGTGAAACAGGTCGAGGTAGAGGGCGCCCCGCGCGGCCTGAGCATCGTCGTCTTCCAAACCCGCATCCGCACTGCTCAAGACAATAAAATTGTCCACTCCGATCGAGGTCAGCGGGATGGAGTCCGCGGAGTCGTCGCGGCCCAAGCGGACGTAGTCGGCACGCCACATGAACCGGTGATCGTCGTAACGCTGCGCAGTGATCAGGGCGTTGCCGCGATGGCCTGGACCGGAAATCGAGCCGATTATTTCTTCCTCGTAGGGGATTTCCTGCGGCGGATGGGTGGCAGCCATCTCGTAATAGACCGGCTGGCTGGAAACGCCCGGCGGAATCATCTCTGCCGGCGGCAGCAGCGGCTGCTCCGGCGATGCTTGCCGGGTCGTCGTGCCCGACGACTCGGAAAAGGTATCGCTGTAATACGCCTCCCAGGTATCGGCGGCGGGACGACTCTCCATCGAATCGCTCGGTGCGTAAAACTTCTCAAACGTCGATTGTGCCCAGCTTGTCCCAGCGGCCAAGGTACAACCAGCCAGAACGATCAGCATGAGCGGACACCGATGACGCGCCACGTTGCGGGCAGTCGGATTGGCCATCATCAAACGCTCTCCTCGACAGCAAGACCATGAGATGCTTGTTCGCGTATCGACGCCCTACAATCGTCAGATCAAATAGAACCATTACCAACAGTAAAAGCTGCCTGAACTGACAGGACGCCGCAGTTTTCCTGAATGGCCACAGACAGCGCCTTTTTCCGCGCCACCAGCGGTTGCAGCGATGGCTCAGACGGCCGGGCCGGCCAAGGCAGGCCTGAGAAAGGGGGTGTGGAGACGGCACAGCAGGACCACCGCTGCCCGGGGGGCTCATTCAGGGCGGAAAGACCCCCGCGGGGCCAGGTGGCGGCGCAGGGGCTGAGCGGTCACAGTCTCAATCCGGTGGAAGCGCCTGAGGTCGCTTGGCGATTCGATTTTTTGGGGATATTCCGCACCTGGGGCTGGCGGGTGAGGCTGCAGCCTGCCGCCGCGTGGCGGCCGGTTTTTTGTGGGATTCAGGCGGAGGGGGTCGGGAGTCTTTTTCGCCACGCGTCCCAATATCCATCGATGCAGGGTTTTTCAGCGGCGAAAAAGACTCCCGACCCCCAGAGGCCCGACGTCCGTGAGGCCCCGACCCCGATAGGCCGACCCCATTCGGCATCCGCTGGGGCTGGCGCCCAGCCTTTTTTCATCGCCGCGTGGCGGCTGGCGACCGGACCGGTCAGCCGGGAAACGGGCATGGGGCTAAGAAAGGGTTTCTTTGGACAGGGACGGGTTGTCTTGGTCAGCGTCTGGTGTTTGAGTGTGGCAGGGGCCGAGGTAGGGGATTTCCATTGTGAAGCGGCTACCGCTGCCAACTTTGCTGTCAACCAGAATTCGACCCCCATGCTCTTTGCAGATTTTCTGGCTGACGCTCAGCCCCAGCCCGGTGCCGCGGCTGCCTTTGCTGGAGACGAAAATCGTGAACATTTTTTCCAACTGTTCCGGCGGTATGCCGCTGCCGGTATCCTTGACGATGACGCGAAACAGCTTTTCCTCTGGATTGTAGTTTGTCGCTACAGTCACCTGGCCGTCTGCGGTCGATTCACAAGCGTCCAGGGCGTTGGTCACCAAATTCAACACAGCGCGATGAATTCCCTCGGGATCGAAATTGGATTTGGGAATATCCTCGGCCGGCGACCAATGCAAGCCAACCTGCAATTCTGTGGCTCGTGAGTGCATCAATTCGACCACGTCGCTGACGGTCTCGTTCAGATCCGCTTCGACCAGCTCGGGTTCCCGTTCTTTACTGAAAGTCAGCATATCCAGCACCAGGTTTGAGATACGTCCCTGGTTTTTTTCGACGATGTGCCAACCTTTTTGGACAACGTCCTTATCGTCTTCCGCCAGCCCCATTTCGATCAGGTAACTGCCACCACGAATGCCTTGCAGAATATTTTTGATATGATGGGACAGCGTGGCGATCGTCTGTCCTACGGCGGCCAGTCTTTCTGCCTGCAGCATGGCCGAGTAGTAGGATGTGTCCTCAACGGCCAGGGCGGCCTGGTGAGCAATCGCGACCATCAGCTTCAAGTGTTCTTCGGTAAACTTGTTGCTGCCCTGCGGCGTTGTTCCTTGCGGCAACGACTTCTGCGGGGTCAGCGAGGTATCGATATAAATCACGCCCACCACGCCGTACCGGCCGCGCATCGGCACGCAGATCGCTTCGCGGATTTTCAGTTGCAAAATGCTGGCGCCTGTGTCCCAGCGGGCGTCCTCCTTGGCGTTGCTGGTCAGAACGCCTTCGTTGTGTTCGATCACAAAATCCAGAATGGTCTTGCTGATGGAAATCTTGCTTTGGTCTGAGAGCCCAGCCCGGTTGTGGCGTACCTTCGGTTCCAGCTCTCCCGTTTCGCTGTCCATCAACATGATGCAGCCACGGTCTGCTTCGACCCATTCGAAAATCAGCTCCATGATCCGGTTCAACAGCTCGTCAATATCCATCGTGTGGCTGACCGCCAATGCCGTGCGGTACATGACCTGCAGATTGCTGCGGGCCCGGGCCAGCCAGGGGCTTTCCGAGTCGCTAGGGCTGGCGGGCAAGATGTCGTCGCCGCTGTCGTGGCTCAGCGTATGGAGGATGGATTCGTCGCCGGCGGTGGAATTGACGATGTGCACGCTGTCGTCAAGAACGGCCGACGAGGGATCGGCACCGGCGGTAAACAACAGCAGGGAACGGCCCAGCTGTACCTGGTCCCCGCTGGAGAGCGTCCAGCGTTCGACTCGCTGGCCGTTGACGTAGGTGCCATTGGAGCTGCCCAGGTCGACCAGTTCGCAGGTGTTCTCGCTACAGCGAATCTCGGCGTGGCGCCGCGAGACTTCGGTATCGTGCAGCCGCACGGTATTGGCCATGTCACGGCCCACCCCGCTTGCCGGTCCTTCCAGCTCGTAGCGATGGCCTCGATCGCGGCCCTGGATGACGAACAACGACGGCACGCATCCACCTCGCGACAGTTAAGGGGCAGAAGCAGAGGGCGACACGCCGTCAGGTTCCCCTGCCTGAAGACGGTTCATGTCACCAACTGCTCAATTTTACGGACCAGTGGCCCGTAATGATAGGGTTTCGAAACCACCTGCTCTGCCGACCCGTTCTGCGGCGGTGGGTAGGCCCGGCCCGCGGTGCCAATCACGACCAGAATGGGCGGATCGTGGCTGGCCTGCTGGGCGAAATCCTCGCAAAGTTGCCGTTGGGCCGATTGGGCGATCTCCAGGTCCAGGACGACCACGCGGGGCTGGTGTTGCCGAGCCAGTGCCAGCCCATGAGCCGGTCGGCTGGCCTCCAGGATATCCAGGCCGCGCCGCTGGAGGGCCGTTTTGAGCACTTCGCGAGAGTCTTCCGATTCGTCGACCAGCAAAACGCTTGGCCGAGAGGCCTGTCGCATGTCGAGCTCGTGCGGTTGCCTGTCGGGTGACCCGCGGGCGGCCTCGATCTGGCCGCGATTTTCCAGCTTCCAATTTCCAGCTTTCATCTTCCTGCTCCCAAACACACCCCCCCGTTTTTCTGCCTTGCGACGCGGACGGGGGGGCGAGGATACTGAGCGGTTCCTGCTGT
>WVZU01000233.1:0-617 GCA_011772275.1 Planctomycetales bacterium
TGACCTGTGACATCGCGGTGTCCCTGGAGATCCCCTCGACAAAAAAATCTTTCACCACGCAGACGCCCTGTATCGCCTTGGCCTCCTGGTGCGCAATGCCCACCGACTGGCCCATCCACCGCTGCAGACGGCTCATGATGTCCTTTTCCATGACCTCCGGTGGCATGCCCAGATAGAAACAGACGATCTGCACCGCGGAAGTTTCGAATTGCGGCAAGAGATCCGCGGGAATCTGGGTGCAAGAATACGCCCCCAGGACCGTGATGGCCAAAGCGATGACGATCACCAAGTAGGGGTTACCCAGCGCGGTACGGATCATCCCTTTTGCTCAACCACGTGGCAGTTCCCACGCAGGGTGGACTCCTTCACCGCAGCCGTCAGGCGCCGTGCGAACCGCTGATGTCGCCGACATCGATGCTTTCTTGATATCGAAACTCGCCAGACGGTACGGCCAGACCTGTTGGTAAGGCTGCAGGATTGCTAAGATCAGCACAAAACAAAAGGGATAACGAGTGACTTTTGCGTAAGATGTGATGTATGGCCGCCGAAAACGCCAGCGCGATTGTGCTGCGGGTAGTTGAGTTTAGCGAAACCAGTTCGGTGGTGACGTTCTTTAC
>WVZU01000233.1:647-12824 GCA_011772275.1 Planctomycetales bacterium
ACCCCTTCGACTCTGCTCTTGACCTTCTGACTCACTGTCGCATAGTGTTCCTCCGCAAATCCTCCGGCGGGTTGGATTTGTTGACCGAAGCCAAGTTGCAGCGAAGGTTTAGGCCGCCTGGAAGCGAGCTGTTGCCCTTGTATGCGGGCTATTATGTCGCCGAACTTTTGTGGGAACTGACCGACCACTACGACGCTCATCCGCTCTTGTTCGATGCCGCCGATCGTTGCCTGGTCTTGTTGGCCGAGGGCCGGGAAGTGAGGCCACTGATATTTCGTTTCGAGTTAACCGCTTTGCGGCTGTTGGGGCACGTGCCGAGTTTGAGCCGGTGTGTGGAATGCGGCCAACCGGTCGAACCGGCAGCACGTATTCCGTTTGGACCGTTAGCCGGTGGTGTGTTGTGCGGCAGGTGTCGGCCGGGAAAGAGGCACGTCGTGTCCCTTAGCAAGGAAGCCTGGAGCGCGATGCGGCGGTTTGCCGATCCGGCAGACGACGCCTGGCAAGCCGAGCCCTTGCCGGCTGGTGTGGGGGGAGAGTTGCGGGGCGCGATGAATTACTACCTCAGTCATCTGGTGGGCCATCTCCTGAAAATGCTCCCCTACCTGGGCCACGAGGGAACCCGTGGCTCAGCAACGAGCAGGTCCGATAACCCGGCCCCCACGACCAAAAATCCATGACCAAAATTCATGACCAGAAATCCATGACCCCCGATCAAGCCCTAATGACCGCTGGCTGGCGACATTTCCCTTTGCCGCTTTAGTTCACCACCCACGACTTTTTGCGGACTACCAACCCCTTTCTTGCTCTGGACAAGGATGTCCCCCTTGGAAGCGACCCGACGCCTACGACCGGTTTTCCTCCCTTTGCTGCTGGCCCTTTGCGGCTGTGCGATGCCGTGGGCGCGGGGCGATAAGGGCCCGCTGGACTCGTCGCTGCCGGCGGTGGCCGAGCCGTCGGACGAGGGGAGGGCCGGCTTGTCGGCGGGTGTCAAGCGGGCCTGGTTTGGGGCGGGGGAGGAAGGCGAGCAAGTGGCTCGTGCCCATTTTCAAGCCGCCGAAGATGCGTTGCGGCAAAAAAAGTACGCTGCGGCCCGGACCCGCTACGAGGCAGCTGCTGCGGCCCTGCCCAATTCGCCACTGCAAGAAGATGCCCTCTTCATGGTGGCGGAAACCTACTTCCTGGAAGACAAGTACCCCAAGGCCTTTACCGGTTACGAAGAACTGCTGAACAAATACAAACGTTCGCGGCACCTGGACACGGCGGTCAAGCGCCAGTTTGCGATCGGCCAGTACTGGGAACGACGGCATCAGAAAGATCCGGAGTTCTTTTTGAGGCCGAACTTGACCGATGAAAAGCGGCCGTTGAACGACACGCTGGGCCGCGCTCGCCGCGCCTTCACCAAGGTGCGGCTCAACCATCCCACCGGCCCGCTGGCTGACGATAGCCTGATGGCGACCGCCAATTCGTTTTTTGCTCGAGGCAAATACGACGACGCGGACTACTACTACGATCTGCTGCGTCGCGAATATCCCCAAAGCGATCACCAGTACGAGGCGCATCTGCTGGGTATCCAGGCCAAGATTCGCCGCTATCAGGGCCCCGACTATGACGGCATGCCGCTGACCGAAGCCAAGGAGCTGATCGAACAAACCGCTCGACAGTTTTCCCGCATGCCGCCCGATGACCGGCAGCGTCTGGATCAGATGTATGCCCAGGTGACGACCGGACTGGCGCAGCGCGATTACGAGATGGCTCGCTTTTACGAACGCAAAGGCTACTTCAAGGCGGCAAAATTCTATTACCAGCGTGTGGTCGAAGATTACGCGCGGACGCCGCTGGCGGAGGAAGCCAACCAGCGGCTGGCGGAGATCCGGGACAAGCCTTCCATGCCGGCGCCACGCTTAACCTGGCTATCCAATCTGTTCCCAGAAGACGAGGAAGATCTGCTGATTATTCCGCCATCTGCCACCCCGCGGACTGCCACCTTGGATCTCCCATGAACCCCGCATCGCAGCCTCTTCAACTTGCCTGCCGTTGGTTGACGGCCGTGCTGGCTGCCACCTCCCTGGGCTGTGCCACCTACCACTTTGGCGCTGCCACGCTCTACCCCGCCAATATCCGCACCGTGCACGTCCCCGTTTTCCGCTCGCAGAGCTTTCGTCGCGAGCTGTCGGAATGGTTGACCGAGGCGGTCATTAAGGAAATCGAGCTGAAAACCAGGTTTAAAGTCGTGGGACGCGAACAGGCGGATACGATCCTCGAAGGGGAAATTGTCCGTGACCAGAAAGACGTCTGGGTGGAGACCAGCGGCGATCAGCCCCGGGCACTCGACGTCACCATGCTGGTGCGCGTCCGCTGGATCAACCGCCATGGCCAGCTGCTGCGCCCGGAAACGAATATGCCTTTGCCAGACTCGCTGACTATCGTCGAAGAATCAGCCATCCTGGTACCCGAAGTGGGCCAGTCGCTGGCCAGCAGCCAGCAACAGGTTGTTCATCGATTGGCCGAGCAGATTGTGGCCATGATGGAAGTGCCCTGGTGAAGGGCCCTGGTGATAGGGCCCTGGTGAAGGGCGGGGGGCCAGTGGCGATCGATCGGCGGCGCGTGGTCCTCGGTGGTCGCGGGTCGCTGACTTGCCACGCACCGCTGGCCGGGGAAGGTGCGGGAGGGTAAGCTTGCTGGGATGAGCGAGCAGCAAGCGGTTGATGGGGGGCGCCGGTTTTTTCATCGAGCCGATCGCTGGAGATTGCGGACAAGAACGTTAACCCTTCCGCCCCGCCCCCTCTTGATGGGCATTGTCAACGTGACGCCGGACAGTTTTTCGGACGGGGGCAAATTTGCCCAGGCCGGTGCGGCCGTCCAACACGCTCTGCGACTGGCCGAAGAAGGGGCCGACATCCTGGATATCGGCGGCGAGAGCACCCGCCCCTACTCCCAGCCGGTTTCGCAGGAGGAGGAACTGGACCGCGTGCTGCCCGTGGTCCGGCAACTGGCCGGACAAATCAAGCTGCCGATCTCGATCGATACCTCCAAAGCGGCGGTAGCCCGCCGCTGCCTGGACGCCGGCGCGGAGATCATCAACGACGTGACCGGCCTGGAAGGGGACCCCGCGATGGTCGAAGTCGCGCGGGAGACGGGGGCAGGGGTGTGTGCCATGCACATGCAAGGGACCCCCCAGACCATGCAGGAGAATCCCACCTACGAAAATGTGGTGGCTGAAATACTCCTCTACCTCAGGCAACGACGCGACACCCTCACGGCGGCCGGCATCGAGCCGGCCCGCATCTGTCTCGACCCCGGCATCGGCTTTGGAAAAACGCACCAGCACAACCTGGACCTGCTGGCCGCCTGCCGGCAATTTCATCAGCTGGGGTGCCCGCTGCTGGTCGGACACTCGCGGAAAGGATTCCTGGCAACGCTGCTGGGGGACAAGGAGGCCGATCGTACCGCGGCCACGATCGGGGTCGCGCTCTCCCTGGCCCTGCAGGGCGTCCAGGTGATCCGCGTCCACGATGTACGGCCGGTTCGCGAGGCGCTGCTGCTGTTCGAAGCCACCGGCGGCTTTCCGCTCTGACCGACGCCGGCGGGCAGGCCGTGCCGACAGGCCATTCCCGTTTTCCCCTCGCCCGGCTGCAGCCTCCGTGTGAAGGGACTCGCCGGTCCGGCCTGCCGAAGGGTCGCCCCGCGAACGGGGTGCTGTCCGGGAGACGTTGCGGGGCGTCCCCCCTTCCGATCGGCCCCCGCGCTCGTCGCCGGAGACGCGGAGCAGGACGTCCGCACCGCGAAAAGGGTGAGTGGCCGCGGCCAGCCGGTTACGGTTTTGCCTGGTCGGCCAGGAGGGCCTCGACCGGAGCCGCAGGGGGGCGGGTCCAGGCCAAGGTCAGCCAGCCGTTGGCTGAGTTCGAGTAGGTGGGGCGGAGCCCGGGCTGGCCCAGCCGTTCGATCTGCAAGACCGATTTGGTCAGGATGCGGTCCGACAGCTGGCTGGCCAGCGCGCGTTCCACCATTTGCTTCAAGGGAATCATCGCCAGGGACCAGTTCTGTGGGCCGCTGGGCGTGACCCGCGGCGGGCCCACCAGCTGTGTCCGCAAACCGGTTTCCGTCGGTTGCAGCCGGCAGCGGACCTGGAGACCAAAACCAGGCATGGGCGTCTCTACCAGTTCGCAGTGGGAACTCTTCAGTGTCAGGTCCAGCAGGCCGTCGGCAAAGCGAATCCCGATCGGCTGCTGGTGGTCCATGGTCAGCTGCAGTTGAGCGGGCAGGGGCTGGGAGGCGAGTAATTGCCGGCCGTCGCGCGAAAGGCCGGTCTGATCCAAGATCGCACCGGACAGCAAGCGGTGCCCCAGCCGATCAACGGCCGACTGATGGACGCTGACGACGATATCCGCGTCGCTTTGCAGCACGGGCAGCGCGCCCAGGGCGGTGATCGCCGTGGTCTCTGGCAGCTGGACGTCCAGGTGCAGCGCCTGGGAGGTCGACGACACCTTCAGATGGCCAGGGGAGAGGCCCACGTTTTGCAAGGCCGTCAGGAGGTGCCCAGGAAATTCTATTTTGGCCATTTCGGCGGCGAGCTCGCGGTCCAGGAAGCGTTGCAGTCGAGCGACGGACAGTTGAGCGACGATCTTTTCGCGGAGGGCCAACGTGCGTCGGACCTGGCGCCAGCCGGCGCGTTCGATGAACCGGTGCGGTACCTGGCGGCGGAAGAGCCCTGCCGGCCGCGGGATAACCCGCAAGACGTTGACTTGGGAACGGGCCTGGCCGCGCGAGGGGTGGGCCAGCAGCGTCTGCCCGTCGTAGATGATTCGTGTGCGAGCGGCGAGTGTGGTGTGGGTCTGGGTGGGAGCCACCACCCACTCGTTGGTGCCATGGGCCTTCGCCACGCTCTTGCCCGTAAAGATCACGTCAAAAACAGCATGCTGGGAACTGGGGACCATCTCCATCCGAATCTCGCCCTCGGTTTTGGACGAGCCAATCACCAGCGAGTCCAGAATCTGGTCGTGGACCTTGGTGTACCGCGTCACCTTCTGTTCAAAGAGTGGGGCGAGGAGTTTCCGCGCGATCCGCACGTGGATCAGGGACGTGGGCTTGCCGGTCTCGCGGCGCCAGTTCAAAGCCGCATCGGCACCGGATGGCTGCAGGTCGGCCGAACCGGCCGAGGTCGCCCAAAGAAGGTCTTCGGCAGGGACGGCCGTTGGAACGACCAGCAAACACAGCGTTGCCGCAGCAGCATGGTGCAAGACCGAAGCTGTCATGGTGATCCCCTGCGAGCGCACAGAGGTCGCTTCACGCGCTGGGGGCTGCCTGCCGTAGCGGGGAGCGGCTTACCGGCCCGACCATTCCGCAAGCGCCGCACGACGCGGGCGGACGAGATGAGATCGGTTCACGAAACGAGCGGGCCAGATTCCTCGTCTGCACTCAGATAAGGTCTACCACAAGGATAGCTTGCGCAAAGGGCGTATAAAAGGTTTTTGGCCCGCCCTTTCTGCAGAAAAAGGATCCCCCCGTCAAGGGCCTGGCCCTCAAGTCGTTTGCTGGCAGGGTTTTATCTTAGATGGTCGCCAGGTAAAATTTTGGCTTTCCCTGGACACGGATGTCGGTCCGGCGGATCGACACACATCGATCGCCCCCGCTCAGCCTGCTGGGGGCCGCGAGGAGTGCCATGAGCGACCGGCCGTTTGTTCACCTGCATTGCCACAGTCATTACAGTTTGCTGGACGGGGCCGCGACGACCGCGGGGTTGGTCGACCGGGCCAAAGAGCTGGGCATGACCGCTCTGGCCCTGACCGACCACGGCAACCTTTATGGTGCCGTGGAGTTTTACCGGCGGGCCAAACAGGCTGGCATCAATCCGGTGCTGGGTTACGAGGCGTACGTCGCGCCGGATAGCCGTTACGAAAAACATGCCGGCTCGGTCAAAGACTCCAGCTACCACTTGACGCTGCTGGCCCAAAACCGGACAGGTTTCAAAAACCTGTTGCGCCTCGCCTCCGCGGCGTTCCTGGAGGGTTTTTATTTCAAGCCGCGGATTGACCGCCAGTTGCTGCAGCAATGGAACGAAGGCATCATCTGCCTGTCGGGATGCGTTTCCAGCCAGTTCAGCCGCGCTCTGTTGCGAGGGAATGCCAGCGAGCGCGATCTGGAAGAAGCCAAGCAGATCGCCAGCTGGTTTGCCGGGGTGTTTCCAGACCGGTACTACATTGAAATCCAGGACAACGGCCTGGAGATCCAGCAGTTGGCCATGCAAGGCGCTGTCGACGTCGCTTGCCAACTGGGTCTGCCGCTGGTCGCTACCAGCGATGCCCATTACGTCTACCAGGAGGACGCCGAAGCGCAGGATATTTTGCTGTGCATCAACACGGGCAAGTTCCGCACCGACACCAACCGGATGAAGATGGAGAACGACCAGTTCTACCTCCGCAGTCCGTACGAGATGTACGCTTCGTTTCCGGATCACGAGGATGCGGTGCGCCGCAGCCAGGAGATCGCCGATAGGGTAGATATTGATTTGCAGCTGGGCCAGCGACATTTTCCCCAGTACGCCCTGCCGGTGGGCAGGACGGCCGAACAGCAATTGCGGGAACTGTGTCTGGAGGGGCTGCAGGATCGTTACCGCGATATCCCTCAGCGGTGGCAGAACGGTCAGCTGGCCGAAGATGTCCTGCAGCAACTCGATCACGAGCTGGAGGTGATCCACAAGTTGGGATTCTCCAATTACTTCCTGATTGTCTGGGACTTCGTCCGCTACGCTCGGCAAAATAACATCCCCTGCACCGCTCGTGGCTCCGGCGTGGGATCGTTGGTCTGTTACGCGTTGTATATGAGCCACGTTTGTCCGCTAAAGTACGATCTGCTGTTCGAGCGGTTTTTGGATGAAAACCGGCGCGAGGCGCCCGATATCGACATCGACTTTTGCAAACAGCGGCGGGCGGAAGTGATCCAGTACGTCAAGGACAAGTATGGCGAAGCGAATGTGGCGCAGATCGGGACCTTTGGCACGCTGGCTGCCCGAGCGGCGATCCGCGATGTGGGTCGAGCGATGAGCATGCCGATCCCGCGGGTGGATCAGGTGGTGGCCATGGTCCCCGACGTGTTGGGGATTACGCTCAATAAAGCCTTGGAGACCAGCGAGGAGTTGCGAAAGACGTACGAGTCGGATGGCGAAATCCGCGAACTGATCGATTTGGCCATGAAGGTCGAGGGCCTGGCCCGCAACGTGGGCACGCATGCCGCGGCGGTCGTGATTGCGGACCAGCCGCTGACAGAATACGTGCCCTTGGGACGCGTGCAGGGGAAGGAGGACGTCATCACGCAATGGGCGATGAATGAGGTGGAAGCAGCCGGCCTCTTGAAAATGGATTTCCTGGGCCTGCGAAACCTGACCGTGCTGGCCCAATGTGCGGCCCTGATCGAGCAGACGACGGGGGAGACCATCGATCCCCACAAGTTTCCCCTGGACGATGCGGACACCTTCGCGCTGCTCTGCCGCGGGGAAACCAAAGGCATTTTTCAGCTGGAAAGTGGCGGGATCCGCGACCTGCTGCAGAAGATGAAACCGGACCATTTCCGCGACATCATCGCCACCAACGCCCTCTACCGCCCCGGACCTCTGGAAGGGGGCATGGTCGACGATTACGTGGCCGTCAAACACGGCCGCAAACGAGCCGTTTACGCTCATCCCGTGATGGAAGACGTCCTCCAAGAAACCCACGGCGTGATGGTGTATCAGGAACAGGTCATGCGGATCCTGAACCGGTTGGGCAGTATCCCCCTGGCCGACGCCTATTCCTGCATCAAGGCCATCAGCAAGAAAAAGCTGCAGGACATCGCCAAGTATCAGGAACAATTCATTGATGGCGCCACGGCTCAGGGCCTGAATTCCAAAAAGGCACTGGAACTGTTCGGCCTGATCGAAAAGTTTGCCGGCTACGGTTTTAACAAGAGCCACAGCACGGCCTACGCCCTGATCGCTTATCAAACGGCTTATCTCAAGGCACATTACCCGGTCGAATTCATGGCGGCCCTCCTGACCGGCGACATTCCGGGCCGCAACTTCAAATCGAAAGACGCCCTTGTCGAACATCTGGAAGATTGCCGCCGGATGGACGTCGAGGTCGAGCCGCCGGACGTGAATCACAGCCGAGTGGAGTTCACGGTCAGCCGGTCAGACGACGGCGTGAAGAAAATTCATTTCGCGCTGGCGGCCATCAAAGGCTGCGGCGGTGGCGCCGCAGAGGCGATTGTGCGGCAGCACCAGGCAGGAGGGCCCTTTGCCAGCCTGTTTGATTTTTGCGAACGGGTGGATCCCAAGACGGTGAACCGCAGCGCGATCGAATCGCTGATCAAAGCCGGTGCCTTCGATTCGCTGGGTGTCCACCGGGCACAACTGGCCGCCGTCATCGACCGGGCGATGCAAAGCGGCGCGGCGGCGTTGGCCGACCGCCGCCGCGGACAAGCCAGCTTGTTCGATGCCCTGCCAGAAGAACCGCAAGACGATGCCGCGGCCGAGAACCTGCCCGACATTCCGGAATGGGACCCCCGCCAGCTGTTGGCAGGCGAGAAAGAGGTGCTGGGGTACTACCTGGCCAGCCACCCGCTGGCGGAGTACCAGCAACAACTGGCGACCTGCTGTTCCCATACGACGACCGAACTGGCCCAGGTGGAACATCGCACCGGCGTCACCATTGGCGGCATGCTCTCTGCGATCAAGTACGCTCACACCAAGAACCCCCGGCCGGGACAGACGCAGACCAAGTATGTCCTGTTCGATCTGGAAGACGTGCAAGGCCTGATCCGCTGTATCATGTGGCCCGAACCGTTCGCTCGTTTTGGCCACCTGGTCAGGCCGGATGCCATCCTGGTGGTGCAGGGGAACGTCGATCGCCGTCCCGGCAGCGAGGAAACAAATTTGATTGTCAACGAACTGGTCCCGCTGGAAGAAATGAACCGTCGCTCGACCCGCGGCGCCCTGGTGCGGATCGACGAAAGCCAGGACGGATTGCAGGTCATCCAGCAGCTGTACGAGATTGTCCGCCGCTATCCGGGCAATGGCGAACTGGAATTGCAGCTGACCCTTTGCGACGGCACGTCGGTACATTGCAAGTGCGAAGACCTGAAGGTCGACACCAACCCGGAGATGCGGTTGCGGATCGAGCAGCTGGTCGGCCGCGACAGCTTCCTGCCGCTCACCGCCCGCCCCGCCGCGGTGCCCCAAAACGGCAACTCCCGCCGCCACGCGATGCGGGTCTAAATGGGTCAGGGGCTCGGCGCCTGGCAGGCCGGGAATCTTTTTGGCGATGGATCGGTGACGTCGCGCGCCAGGAGGGCCGGGAGTCTTTTTGGCGAGTAACCCCTAGCCGCAACTGGTAAATGTCGCACCCCGCGCCTTTCCGGTTTCATGTCAGCAGCCCCCTGCTCTTCTGGCTTCATGCGAATAGCCCCGTGCTTTAGCACGGGGTCGAGATGGCAAAAAAAATAGGTATCGAGCCCCGTTCACGGGGCTTCCCGATGTCTGGCTTTAGCCTGGGATGACTCGCGGCGGAATAACACGGAATCAAGCAGCACGACGCGTCTTCACCAGGGCTGAAGCCGCCACGGCCAGAAGGCCCGTAAACGGGCCTTGCCGGTGGGTTGGTGGGCATCATCACCCCGGCATAAATGCCGGGGCTCACACAAACCGAGGTCTCTTTGCCTGTCCTCTAATTGGCTAAAGTCTTCCTTTGGCGATTCATCGGTGATGTCGCGCGCCAGGCAGGCCGGCAATCTTTTTGGCGATGGATCGGTGACGTTGCAGGCCAGCCGGCGGACAGCCAAAGGGACTTTCGATCTGCTGAGGAGAAACCGTCGCGTTCCTGTTGGCCAGAACAAGCTACCGGGGTTGCCGCAGGGCTGCCTGGTAGCGCGGTTCGTCCCAGCCAAAGAAGCAGGCGACCTGGTGGTCGTCGCCGGCCAGCGGGGGCGAAGAGTGCAAGCAGTCCATGGCTGCCATCACACAGCGGTCGGCAAAGCGGCAACCGGGGTAAATCCTGTCCGGAGATGGCACCTCGCCGCTGGGCACCATCCGCTCCCGCCGCCGTTCGCGTTGGGGATCGGGCGTCGGCACGCTGGAGAGCAGCGCACGGGTGTAGGGGTGCCGCGGGTTGGCATACAGGTCTGCGGCAGGGGCGACTTCGACCAGGCGGCCGAGGTACATCACGCCCACCCGGTCCGCGATGTGCCGCACCACGGCCAGATCGTGGGCGATGAACAGGTAGGCCAGGCCCAGCTTGTCCTGCAGCTCGGTCAGCAGGTTGATCACCTGGGCCTGGATGGATACATCCAGCGCCGAGACGGGTTCGTCGCAGAGGATCACTTTGGGATGCACGGCCAGCGCCCGGGCGATGCCGATCCGCTGCCGCTGGCCGCCGGAGAACTCGTGGGGATAGCGATTGAGGAAACGAGGGTTGAGCCCGACCAGTTCCATCAGCCGCATGACTTCCAGCTTGCGATCGCGCGGGGGGTGCAGGCCGAAGATCTGCATCGGTTCGCCGATGATATTTCCCACGGTCATCCGCGGGTTCAGCGAGGCGAATGGATCTTGAAAAATCATTTGCATTTGCTGTCGGTACTGCCGCATTTCCCTTTCGGCGAGTCCCCCGATCGATCGGCCTGCGAACCGGATCTCTCCGGACGTGAGCGGCACCAGGTTCAGGATCGCTCGTGCCAAAGTCGATTTGCCGCAGCCCGATTCGCCGACCAGCCCCAGGGTTTCGCCTTCGGTCAGCGTCAGGCTGACGCCATCCACGGCCCGCAGTCGATGTGGGCTTTGCCTGAGGAAGCCGCCGCCGGGGATGGGAAAGTGCACCTCCAGGTCCCGCACTTCCAGCAGTGGCGGCGTGACGGCCGGTGTTTCGGCCGCCGGCTGGACGTTGAGAGGCCTTTCAGACAACCTCTTCCTCCTGCCGCGGCGCGGTCTGGATATCGACAAAGCAGGCGAAACGGTGTTCGTCGCCGCCAGCCAGCGGCGGTTGCTGCCGGTCACAGCGTTCGATCCGGTAGGGACAGCGCGGTTGGAAGGCGCAGCCGGGCGGTACGTGGATCAGGTCGGGCGGCTGGCCTGCGATCGGCACCAGCTTGTCGCCCGGCTGCTGGGTGACCCGCGGCACCGATTCCAGCAGGCCTTGTGTGTAGGGGTGGCGCGGGTCGCTGAACAGATCGTCGACCGGGGCCTCTTCCACAAACCGGCCGGCATACATCACGTTGACGCGATGGCAGATATTGGCCACCACGCCCATGTCATGCGTGATCAAAATAATCGCGGTGCCCTCCTCCCGCTGCAGTTGTTTTAACAGGTCCAGGATTTGGGCCTGGATCGTCACGTCCAGGGCCGTGGTCGGTTCGTCCGCGATCAGCAGATCGGGCTGGCAGCTTAGCGCCATGGCGATCATTACCCGCTGTCTCATCCCCCCGGAAAACTGATGCGGGTAATCGAAGATCCGCTTTGCCGCCGATGGGATACCGACCTTTTCCAGCATCTCGATCGCATGCCGCAGGGCCTGCGGGCGACTGTGCCGCTGGTGCACGCAGGTCACTTCGCACAATTGATCGGCCACGGTCAGGAACGGGTTCAGCGAGGTCATTGGATCCTGAAAGATCATGGCGATCCGGTTGCCGCGGATTTTCGATAACTCGCGCGGCCTCATGGCCAGCAAGTCCGCGCCTCGATAAACTGCCCGGCCGCTGGTAATCCTGCCGGGCGGCACCGGCAGCAATCCCAACAGGGCCAGGTTCAATACGGTCTTCCCCGATCCGGACTCGCCCACGATGCCCACGGTTTCCCCGCTGCGGATATCCAACGAGACCTTGTCGACGGCCCGCACCAGGCCGTCATCGGTTTTGAAGACGACGCCAAGTTCAGTCACTTCCAACAATTTGTCGGCCATAAAATGGATTCCCCGTGATCAATCCGCAATCGGCCACCCCGCACGGCCATTCCCACGCTTACTTGTTTTTCAGTCGCGGATCCAGCGCATCACGCAGTCCGTCCCCCAGAAAGTTCAACGCGTACAGTGTCAGGGCCAGGGCCAGCCCGGGAAACACGACCAGCCACCAGTGGGTCTGGAGAGGACTGATGTTCTTGATACCTTCGTTGGCCAGCATGCCCCAGGAAACGTCCGGCGGCTCGACCCCCAACCCCAGAAA
>WVZU01000411.1 GCA_011772275.1 Planctomycetales bacterium
TACATTTGATCGCAGTCTTCACCGCCACACTTAACCGGATACGCTTAACCGACTTCCTTAACCGCTCTCTACAGGCCAAACAATATCGCTGAATGAAAAAACTCCACCCGCTGCCGGCAGCCATCGCACTCGATTCCCCTTTTCAATCGACCATTCCCTTTTCTATGTCAGTCACTTTTTACCCACAGATTCCTCTAAAGAGCCCAAATTTTTGGCCGTGCGTTCGCCGTTGGCTTCTGCTTGCACCATGAATCTGCGCTGGACGAGCGTCGCATTTCGAAGTTATTGTTGCGTCACCGCTTGGCAGAGGGCCGCCCAGAACTATCCCCACCGTCGGACTTGACTGACGACGGCACCTAACTGACCGGCCGCGTCGACCAGGCGCCGGATCTGGCCGGTGGAGAACTGGCGGGCTTCGATCGTCTGCAAAACCAGGACCCCCTGCAGGGCACCGCCTTCGATCAAGGGGACGCCCAGAAAAGACTCGTAAGCGTCCTCGCCCGCCTCGGGAAAGTATTTGAAGCGGGGATGCGTGTCCGCATCTTCCACCGCCACCGGCCGCAGTTGCTCAGCGACCAAACCGGCCAGCCCTTCATCCAGCCGCATCCGCAGGCGGCCGATACAATCTTGCTTCAGTCCCACCGTGGCTGCCAATACCAGGCTCGGCCCCTCCGGCTCGTACAAATAAACCGAACAGACATCCGACTCCAGCCGGTTGCCCACCAACGTGACAATGTTGGCCAACGTGTCTTCCGGCTTGCCTTCCCCGTCAAGCAGATGGCTAATTTCTTCCATGGTCAGCGGGGGTTGCCCACCGTTACTTGTCAGCGCATCCATGTTTGTCCCCTCACGCCCGCTCGGCCCCTGGAACCCGGCCCATCCGGAAACCAAGTCGGAACTCTACACATCATCTCTCGACGGCAAAGGGCGTACCACCCGTCCTGTTCACCGCCATCACCGCAAGAGGCACGCCCACATCCTGGTCGGCCCACGGCATCGGTCCCGCCCGAATTTCTCACGAACTTCGGTAGCCCCACGATGGGCTGGTGAGAAATACGGACAGACGGTTTGTGAACGCTCATTTTTTTCAGCTTACGAAAACGGACCATCCAAAGACGGGCCAGGAGTTTCGGCGACCGCTCCGCCGCCGCCAAAAGTCTGGGCGACTTTCGCAGTGGGGACAAGGGTGAAATTTTCAGGTGGAGGCAGGGCTAGTTGCGTTGAGCGATGTCTTTCAGGCTGACCAGCCTCAACCGTCCAAAGGGGTTATGCATGGGACTGTCGGCAGCGAACGCGTCATTGGGGGTCGCTTCGGCCCGGAAGCGGGGCCCCGCTTCGTCCGCCACCACGTGACCGTGGCCCAACGGCTTGTCGCCCTGGCACAGGGATTGAATCAGCTCGAAAATCGTTTCGCCGTCCGCTTCTGGATCCTCGCGTCGCATGACGATATCGGGCAGGCCCAGGACGTGCGTTCCCATCGTCCACACGTCCTGCGCCCCGCGGACGATGCCCACATAGGCGAAACTGACCGCATCCGGTCCGGCATCCTCGGTCATCGCGAGCCATTCCGTGCCGCCATGCGCCAGAGCACTGTTGTCGATAAACACGCCCGCCCCGCCTGCCATGACCATAGCCGCCCCGGCTTGCATCATCGTCACGGCCGCCTGGAGGGAACCGCCCGGACCGATCAAGCCGATGTTGACCTGGTACCTCTCCACCATCGCCATTTCCTCATCGGTGGCTGGCTGGCGGCACGCGCACCGGAAGACCTCAGCGAACTGATCGTCCGGCGGCATCGCCGCAAACTCGATCTCCTGACCGTCAGGCATGACCAGCATTTCAGGGGTCAAGCCAAATCCGGTCGGCAGCCGCTCAATCAATTCTCCCGGATGGGACCAGGTGCCCGGAATCCGCAGCATCGTGCGAACCTCGATTTCGGGGTGTTCCATGAATTCACCTTTTGGGGTCGGTCTGGCCCTGGCGTACCGTGCCAGGCCTGTCTGTTTGGGTGTCTGGGCTGTCGCCAGGCGATCTGTGAATTTTAGCTTGCCGACACCCATCAGGTCACCGCCCCCGCTCAGGCCGCGGGCTTTGCAGCTACTTTTCGCACCAAATCGAGCAGGACCTCGATTTGAGCAGGCACGAGACCCCGTTTTTCGACCGAAACCCTGCCCCCCGCCCCCCCCCCCCCGCCCCCCCCCGACCT
>WVZU01000268.1 GCA_011772275.1 Planctomycetales bacterium
GCCGCGGCGCTGGCCAACGCGCTGGAACACAACAGTCTTTTTCTGATGCCGCTGTGGCGCGCGATCGGGCAGCTGAAATGGGTCGTGCAGGCCCGCACGCTGCCCAAGACCGTCGCCGTCCTGCTGGGGGTCCTGGCCCTGATCGTTTGCCTGTTCATCCCCACGCGGTTCGAACTGGAAGCTCAGGGGAAACTACGGCCCGCCGACCGAGATGACGTCTTTGTCCGCGAAGGCGGCCTGGTGGATAAAGTTTTCGTCGAACATGGCGATCCGGTCCGCGAGGGCCAGAAACTGGTGAAACTGACCAGCCTCGACCTGGAGAGCGAAATCGCTCGAATCGACGGCGAACAAAAAGCCACCTTCGAACAGATCGAGGCCTTACGCGATTCGCTGACCCGCAACCAAGGAAAGCTGGGCCGCGTCGATGTCGACCGGATGAGCGGCCAACTGCTGGAACTGAGAAAAAAGTTTGAAAGCTACACCAAACAGCTGGATGTGCTGGACCGCAAACGACAGTTCCTCACCGTGACCAGCCCTCGGGATGGCCAGGTGACGACGTGGAATGTCGAGCGGCGGTTGTTGCGGCGGACCGTCGCCCCCGGACAACTGCTGATGACCATCGCCGACCTCACGCAGGACTGGGAACTGGAAGTTTTCATGCGCGACGACCGCATGGGACACGTCCAACAACAGCTCAACCAATTGGACGCCGCTGAGGGTGGACTGGAAAAAAATCCCCAGGCGGTGACCTACATCCTGGCGACCAATCCGGAGAACGAGCTGAGCGGCCAGGTGGCCGAAGTCCAAACCAGCGCGGAAGTCCGCGAAGACTACGGCAATACGGTGATGATCCGCGTCCAGATCAACCCGGACGATATCGATGCCACGGAACTGCGGGACGGTGCCGAGGTGACCGCCAAGCTGGACTGCGGATATCGACCGCTAGGTTACGTCTGGTTCCACGAACTGCTAGCCTGGATTCATAAAAACATCCTGTTCCGCTTGTAATGTTCCCCCCTTCTGTGATTCCCCTCAAGGGGTTCGGCTGGCGTGTGTGGGAACCTGCAAGGGGCAAGCCGAGGAGCTAATTTCCATGCACCGCTCAACCCGCTGCGGGCTTGCGTGCCCGCCCATCCTGACCCTCTTCTGCTGCGTAACGCTCGGCCTGCTTCCCCATTCGGCAGAGGCCCAGATCGAAGTCGAGAATTGCTATGTGACCCTCCTGGAAGATGTCGAAGTGCCGGCCGAAGTGGCGGGCGTGGTCCTGGCACTCGAGGCCAAGGAAGGCCAAAAGGTCCGAGCGGGCGACCTGCTGGGGAAAATCGATGATCGTGCAGCTCAAGCCAATTACAAGCTGACCGAGATTGAGCTGCAGTCTGCGCGTGACGAGGAAGGCAACGATGTGTCGATTCGTTACGCCAAGGCTGCAGAAGCCGTGGCCAAGGCCGAATTGCAAGCGGCCAGGGAGACCAACAAACGACGGCCCGGCGTGATCGCGCCAGCTGAGATGCGGACGCTGGAGTTGAGCGTGACGAAGGCCACCCTGGGAACCGAACAAACCCAAAGGGACAAACACCTCCTGAAATACGCGGTGGACGCCAACGAGGCCAAGCTGGGAGTGGCCGAGTACGAGATCCAACGCCGCCAAATCCGCTCGCCACTGGACGGCATCATCGTGGAAGTCCTGCGCCGCAAAGGCGAATGGGTCAATCCAGGCGACCCCGTACTGCGGATCGTGCGGATGGATCAGCTGCGCGTGGAGGGTTTTGTGAATATCGACCAGGTCAGTCGCGAACAGGTCGCCGACCGGCCGATAGAAGCCAAAGTCGACCTGGGCCGCGGCCGCACGGCGACATTCAAAGGTAAAATCATCTTTGTCGACCCCCTGATCCGAGTCCGCGGCGACTATCGTGTGCGAGCCGAGGTTCAGAACAAAGAGCAGGCGGGGCAATGGCTGCTGCGACCCGGCCACAAGGCCACGCTGATCCTGGGGGAACTGGCCGAGGTGGCGGCGGCCGAATCGGCAACGGGTGATGCGAAGGCCCCCTGACAGAATCGCCGGGAGACACCGCCTCCGGGAGATGCGCCTCCCCCCTTTTGCCCCTTCCTCATCTAGACCACCTTCATGATCTCCCTGGCCGACAGCCTCGTCTCCGCGTCCTCCCGCCCGCTGGCCGTCCGCCGCCGGCCGGACCTGGTCTCCAAACGGCAACACTACCAGGGAACCTCGTACTGGATTGTGAAAGAGCCGATCGGGCTGAACTACTTTCGCTTCCAGGAAGAGGAATTTGCCATCATGAACATGGTGGACGGCCACACCAGCCTGGACCAGATCAAGCAGCGGTACGAGGCGCAGTTTCCGCCCAGCAAGATCACCGTGGAGGAACTGGCCCGATTTGTCGGTAACCTCTTCCAAAGCGGCCTCTTGATGGCGGACGTGCCGGGGCAGGGTGACCAGCTGAAGAAGCGGGCCGAGGAAAAACGCCGCAAGCAGATGGTCGCCACGGTCAGCAACGTGCTGGCGATCCGTTTCAAGGGGATCGATCCCGAGCGGCTCTTGAATTGGCTGAATCCCAAAGTTGGCTGGCTCTTCTCCCGGCCCGCGGTCATCTGTGGCCTCAGCCTGATGCTGACCGCCGTGTTACTGGTCACCGTTCAATTCGATGTCTTTCAGTCCAAGCTGCCCACGTTCCAGGACTTTTTTGCCGGCAAGAACTGGATCTACCTGGGGATCACACTGGCGGTGACGAAAATTCTGCACGAATTCGGCCACGGCCTGACCTGCAAGCGTTTTGGCGGTGAATGTCACGAGATGGGTGTCATGATCCTGGTGCTGACCCCCTGCCTCTACTGCAATGTTTCCGATTCATGGATGCTGCCCAACAAGTGGCACCGAGCGGCCATCGGTGCGGCCGGTATCTACGTGGAAGTGGTGATCGCCTCGTTCTGTACCTTTATCTGGTGGTTCAGCGAATCGGGCACCATGCTTAACCAACTCTCGCTCAGCGTGATGTTCGTCTGCTCGGTCAGCACGATCCTCTTCAACGGCAATCCGCTGTTGCGCTACGACGGCTATTACATCCTCTCGGACATCATGGAGATCCCCAATTTGCGGCAGAAATCGACCACGATCTTGACCCGCAAGCTGGGCAAATGGTGCCTGGGACTGGAGGAACCGGACGACCCGTTCCTCCCGCAGCGCAACCAGGCCATGTTTGCCCTCTACAGCATCGCGGCCGTAATCTATCGCTGGCTGGTCGTGATCATGATCCTCCTGTTCCTCTATCGCGTCTTTGAACCGATCGGACTGCAGGTGCTGGGGCAAGTGATCGCCGCGGCCTCGTTGTACGGGCTGATCGTGCATCCTTTGTGGAAACTGGGTAAATTCTTTGCCGTACCGGGGAGATTCCATCAAGTGAAAAAAGCCAGAATGTTCGCCACGCTGTCGGTGGTGGCCGGGCTGCTCGCCGCCGCCTTCCTCATACCACTGCCCCACAGCGTCTACTGCCCGCTGGAAGTGCAACCCCAAGACGCGAAACAGGTCTACGTGGAAATTCCCGGCACCCTCTTAAAACCAGCTCGACCCGCCGGCAGCCAGGTCCATCAGGGCGACGTGCTGGCGGAACTGAGCAACCTGGATCTGGAGCTGGAATTTGTGCGGTTGCAGGGCGAGCTGGAGACTTTGGACGAACGAATCGTGAGTTTGCAGCTGGAGCGGTTGCAGGAGGATCACTTTGCCGCCGACGCCGCCAACGTCCTGCGAGAGACCGAAAAACGCCACGAAAGCGTACGGCAGCAGCTGGCGCAAAAACAACAGGACCTCGACCGGCTCGAAATTGTCGCCCCCGTGGACGGAACGGTCATGCCCGGACCCCTCGTCTCCGGTCGCCCCCCCGTGGAAGGATTGCTGCCTACCTGGTCCGGGACGCCGCTGGACGAACACAACGTGGGCGCTTACCTGCAAGCCAGCGATCTGCTGTGCCAGATCGGCGACCCGCAAAAGATGGAAGCCGTGCTGGTCATCGATCAGTCCGACCGGAATTTCGTCAAGGTCCATGATCGGGTCGAGATCAAGCTGAGCCATCTGCCACGGCAGATGTTTGAATCGAGGATTGAAAGCATCGCCACGGCCGAATTGGAAGAAACCCCGCAACGGCTGTCCGATAAGGCCGGCGGGGAACTGTTGACGCAAGTCGACCGGACCACCGGCCGCGAAGTGCCGCTCAGCACTTCCTACCAGGCGCGGGCCCTCCTGCCCAACAACGAGAACATGCTGCGGATCGGCCTCCGCGGCAAAGCCAAAATTCATACCGCGCCCCAAACGATCGCCAACCGCCTCTGGAGGTTCCTCAGCCAGACATTCAGCTTCGAACTGTAGTCACGAACCACCCCACGAATCGAAGCGGTGACTCAAAAAGAACTTCGAAATAGGAGGCTCGCGCTGAGCCGATTCATGCTGGCTCTGTTGTCTCCTTGAACAACCCGCCCGGAGAGACTTGTTCCCGTCGGCGTCGCGTCGGATGTGTCCTCTCCCATCAAAATCGACAAGTTATTTTTCCCGGGTTGCTCAACGCCAGCTCCACCCACCACCTTCTCCTCCACCCTCTCCCTCCCCCTCCTACACCAGCCGCACCCGCTCGCCGATCCGCGCCGACTCATACACGGCCAGGATGATTTGCAGCGTTTGCCTGGCCAGCGGGAGGTCGCCATGGCGGGGGGGCCGGTCGTGGAAGAGGGCTTCCAGGTAGTCCAGCAGGCAAGCCTCGAAACGCTCGACCTTGCTGGTCGCCGGGGCGGCTGGCGGGAGCACTTCCGCCGGCTGGTCCCGAGCGTGCAATTGCAGCTGGGGCGGATCGTCGCGGGAAATGTCCAGCGTGGCCCGGGTGCCGGCGAGAAAATTCTGGTGGCCCCGGGCCGGTTCGGCGGCCAGCGTCCAGGCGTGGGAAGAGGCGATCCGCAGCGGCCCGTCGTAGCCCACCGTGTAA
>WVZU01000062.1 GCA_011772275.1 Planctomycetales bacterium
TCGGCGTTCCCGGATGGCCGCTATTGGCAGCCTGCACACCGTCCATGGCCAAGGTGCGGATGGTGTCAATTGCCAGTTGAGATATCTGTTTGGTGCTCTGATTCATGGTCGACGACATGTCTTTCCGCTTTCCTTGCAAACGTTAAAAAATGGTGAATGTAAAACGGGTCGTCTCCGGCCTGGCGTCGGTCGAGCGGTCCTTCTCGGCTGGGTTACCGTCATCCGCCGCGCGGTGGGCAAACCATGACATCAGGCTATGTCCCCACTTCCGCCGGGGTTGTCGGGTTGCCCGATCCGCCACCCCGATCCGCCACCTGCTCAACGGTATCTGGCCGATCTTTTCACCACTCCCTTGCCGGTCCAGCCATCCCGCGCGGCAACCTGTTGCCGGGCGCTGGCCAGTGCCGGGGCACCGCCCGGCCGTATGAGGGGGGGGCCGCCCCCAACTACTTTAATGGCAGTTACTTAGGGCCAACAAGCGGACGTAGAATTTGTCGAGTGTAGTGGGTCCGGGCGGGGCCCGTCAATAATCCAGCGGCCTTTTTCTGGCTGTCGAGCGATGTGGAGAGTGCACAACTTGCGACGCGGCAGCAGGTTAGGGACGACGACCCTCAATCCCGATCCAACAAACCCGCGCTGGACTGGAAAAACTTACGCCGCCGCGAGGCGACCTGGCCGGCCGATTCGCGCTGGCGGTTCTCCAGATCGGTTACGTTCGCCAGGCAGTGGCGACACTGGACCTGCTGCAGGTGGAACGTGACATAATCGCTCAAGTCAGGGTCGAGCGTCCCCAAGAGATGGCTACCGAGTTGCTCGCGGGTCGGGCAGGTCAACCGGTGGCGGCGCCAGATTTCGCCCAGCGAGTGGATTCCGGCGTCGCGGCGGGCGTGCAGATCGGCCAGCCGCTGGGCTAACTGGGGATTCTCGCGCAAGGACATTTCNNGGCCAACTGGGGATCCTCGCGCAAGGACATTTCCACGTCCACCATCTCTGGTACCGGCAGGGCTTCGTCCAGGTAGGCTTCCAGCTGGGTCGTCGAGTAAGATCTGGGCATCGTTTTCACCTCTGCTCGTACAATTCCGGAAACACATCCTGGTTCAAGCCAAGCTTGCGGAGGGTCTTGCGCAATCGGTCCAGGAAATCGAACTTGAAGTTCGCCACCTGCTGTTCCGTCAATCGCAATTGGGCGGCTACCTGCTTGTTGGCCAATCCGCGGACCTGCAACAGTTCGATACACTTCAGCTTGGTCCAGTCGTTTCGCCGGCGCCAGTGGTCCAGCTGGTCTTGCAAGACGCGAACCAGTGCCGCGGACTCCAGCGACTTGCGTTCCCCGCTGCGGGCCAGGCTGCTGACCTGCCGGTGGCGGTCCGCAATCTCCCAGTCGCTCTGGCTGTTGAGCGGCGCGAGGGGAATGGTCGGGCGGCGGCCTTCGCGTCGCAGGTAATCGGTCAACTTGTGGGCTGCAATGGAAAAGAGGTAGTTTTCCAGCGAGCGCGATTCGTCGAAATGAGGCAGGCTGGTCAGGAAACCCACAAAAGTCTCCTGCACCACGTCTTCGCTGGCATCCCGGCGGCCGATCCGTGTTTCCACAAAGGCCAGCAAACGGCCCTCGAAGCGAGCGATCAAGTCGTTCCAAGCCTCCGCCTCGCCGCTGCGGATGCGTTGCACAAGCAGGCCATCAGATTCCGAGCTGGAGGACATCTTAGGTCAGCGGGTTCCGTTCTTTCGAGCGCGTGATCGGCCGAGGCCCAAGGGGGGCGCTGGTTGAGCGACCCTACCACAGGGTCATCAGCAGGGCCATCCCGGTCACCAGCAGGCCACCCAGCGTGGCGGCAGACCAGCCCAGGCGGCGGCGGTACCGTCCCGCGGTCGCCTGATCGACCCGCAGGTAACCGTGAACCGTGCCCACCGCCAGCAGCAGCGCGACCAGGCCGACGCTCGTTTTTCGCAACCGTTGCCGGACCACCGAATGCCGCGCCGCCTTCCACAGCTGTTCGTGCGCTTCGCGCCCGAAGCTTAACCGCTGGTAAATCTCGTGCATATCACCAAAGGAGTGCCTGCGGGTTTCCACATGTTCGCCCACCACGACCAGATCGCGCAACGCTGAGCGGGGGATGGATATCGGCTGTCCCTTTCCGTGGGCGATGTTTTCATCCACATAGTCCCGCACGGCCCTTTGCAATTGGTCGTTCAGGACCCGCTCGCAATCCAGAATCCGGGCATGCGGTCCAGAACGGATCACGATCGGCGTATCCTCTCCCAGGCTGGCCGGCGGGTCGCTCACCCAATCCGGCGCGGGCCGCTCGGGCATCTCTGCCAGCTGGACCAGAT
>WVZU01000013.1:0-964 GCA_011772275.1 Planctomycetales bacterium
GAATATTCGTCGATTTCGCCCGCCGTGGCGGACGAGGTATCGGCCAACGTGGAGGGTGTGAAACGGCGGTACGGAAAACAATATGTCTCGCCCGAACTTTACCTCGGCACCCAGATCCAAGCCGCGTCGGACCAGGAACCGGCCTTGGGCCTGGTCCGCGGCGTAACGCCTTCCGCACTCTGGGTGCGCCGCCAGGTCCAGATTACCAGCGGACGCTGGCCCGATGCCGGCGAAGTGCTGGTGGGCCGTCTGGCCGCAACCAAGCTGAGCGTAAGTGAGGAAACACTGGCGGTGGGAAACAACATCGCACTGGAAGGCCGCCGTTGGCGAATCAGCGGCATCTTCACCGCCGGGGGCAGCGTCTTGGAATCGGAAGTCTGGTGCCGACTGGACGAATTGCAACAAGCGCTGAAACGGCAGGACTTGAGCCTGGTGGCGATGACCCTGAAAGCCCCCAGCGATTTTGGCGACGTCCAGCTGACTTGCCAGCAAAACCGGCACCTGGAAGTCGCAGCCATTCGCGAACCGGACTACTACGCCACCCTGCAAAAAGGCTACCGGCCCGTGCGGCTGCTAGCCTGGCTGGTCGTGACCCTCGTCGCCGCAGCGGGCCTGTTTGTCGGTTTGAACACGATGTATGCGGCCGCTCTGGGACGCGTTCGCGAACTATCCACCTTACAGACCCTGGGTTTTGTGAGGCGGGCGATTGTTTTGAGCTTGATCCAGGAGAGCGTGCTGTTGGCCGCCACCGGGTGCCTGCTGGCGTCCGCGTCCGCCTTGACGATTTTCCAAGGCGCGGCCGTACGCTTTACCATGGGAGCCTTCGCCCTGAAAATCGATAACGTCGCCTTGTTGATCGTCTGTGCCACCAGCCTGCTGCTGGGCGTGCTGGGCTCCCTCCCACCCGCCATCGGCCTGCTGCGGATACCCCTGGTGTCCGGGCTAAGAGCAATTTGATGCCAGA
>WVZU01000013.1:1000-5328 GCA_011772275.1 Planctomycetales bacterium
GCCCGGCCGACCCGGCAGCTGCCCAGCCGCCAGGCCCCGCCCCAAACCGCTCGAAATACGTGCTGGCCGACGAACCCGCGGGCGCCCAGGGCGTCCGGCAGGTTCGCCAGGCAGCCAAAGACCAGGACGAAGTCATCGTGGTGGGACGTATTGGCGGTCTGGCAAACCCGTGGGTCGAAGGACGGGCCGCGTTTTCTATCGTCGATCCCGCACTGAAGAGTTGTCATGACATGGGCGATGACGACTGTCCCACGCCCTGGGATTACTGCTGAGGGGATGCTGAGCAGCTGTCGAGTTCGACAGCATTCGTGAAGATCGTTGACCCACAGGGTCAACTGGTACGGTCCAGTGCCAAGGAACTGCTGAACGTGAAAGAACTTGCCACGGTAATCGTAAAAGGGAAGGCCCAACGCGACGACAAGGGCAACCTGACGGTGATTGCCCAGGGAATTTTCGTGCGGAATTGAAGGGGAACATTTCATGACGTTTGTGGATGGCAGAGCAAACCGGAAGAACAACCATGACGCCCGATGTTGATCTGTCGCAACTGGCAATCCCGCGAGATGCATCCGCGGCCCGGCGCACGCGGTGGCAGATCGTCACGCGGTATGTCATCCCGGCCGCATTGGCCGCGGGGCTGTTGATGCTGGTCGCCTGGGCGGCACGGGACCTGCTCCTTCCCGCCAGGCCGGTCCGCGTGATCCCCGTGCTGGTCTCGCAGGCTACCACCGGGCGCGAAGGCACGCCGCTGTTCCAGGCGGCCGGCTGGGTGCAACCCCGACCAACGGCCATCCGCGTCGCCGCCATGGCGCCGGGAGTCGTCCAACAGCTGCTGGTCGTGGAAGGTCAAGCCGTCCGCGCCGGCGATCCAATCGCCAGGCTGGTGGCCGACGACGCGGAACTCGCTTTGCGCCGAGCGATCGCTGACCGCCAGCTGCGCGAAGCCGAGCTGGCCAGGTGCCAGGTCACGTTGCAAGCCGCCACACTTCGCTACGAACGCCCCCTCCCCCTGCAGGCGTCCCTGGCCGAAGCCAACGCTCAGCTGGCCAAAATCGAAACCGAACGAACCAAGCTCCCCTTCGAAATCCAACGGGCCGAATCCCGCGTGGAACTTGCCCGAAAAAATCTGGCAGGCAAGCAGCAGGCCGGCGACGTTGTATCCGGCCGGCAACTTGACCAGGCACGCTCAGAACTGGAAACGGCTACCGCACGGCTGCAGGAACTTCGCCAGCGTGTGGCCCCTTTGCAGCAGGAAAAAGATGCGCTGGTCGGTCGGCGCGATGTGCTACGAACACAGCTGGAGCTGAAGGCCGACGAAGTGCAAGCCAGGGACGAAGCGGTTACCGCCGTCCGCGCCGCCGAAGCACGGCTTGAACAGGCACGTATCGCCGAAGCGGAAGCAAATCTGCGCCGAAAACGCATGACCGTACGCGCGCCGATCGATGGACGCGTTTTGCGCCTCATCGCTCAACCAGGATCGCGGTTGATGGCAGAAGTGGGACACACGGCGGACCATGACGCGAGCACGGTCGTTACCATGTACCGCCCCGAGCTGCTGCAAGTTCGCGTCGACGTACGCTTCGAAGACCTGCCGCGCGTCCAGGAAGGCCAGCCGGTCCGCATCGAAAGCCCCACCCTCGCCAAACCACTGATCGGCCAGGTGCTGTTCCTCGGTTCCCTGGCCGATATCCAAAAAAATACGCTGCAAGTCTATGTGGCCATCCCCCAACCGCCGGCGGTCCTCGCTCCGGAGATGCTGGTAAACGTCACATTTTTGGCGGCGGCAGAACCGGGGGGAGACAACATGCCGGCCGGGCAGCTGCGGCTGTACGTGCCAGAAACGCTGGTCGAACAAACCGACAGCGGGGCGTTCGTGTGGGTCGCCAACCAAAACGCCGGGGTCGCTCGCCGGGTGGCCGTGCAAACCGGTCCGGTCCTCTCCAACCGACTCGTGCAAATCCACCAGGGACTGACGGCCAGCAGCCGGCTGATTACCTCGGGACACGAAGGCCTCCAGGACGGGGACCGCATCCGAGTCACCGGCGAGGACGATCGCCCGGCAACCTTGTTCGATCCCTCCCCGCCCGATCCCGATCACGCCCCCCTTACCCAGGAAACCAACAAGTCAGAATCGCCATGACTGCGCTGGTCGAAGTCCAAGATGTCCGCAAAGTCTATCGCCAAGGTGGCGAAGCGATCACGCCGCTGGATGGTGTGGACCTGCGCATCGCACCGCACGAGTTCGTCTCCCTGATGGGGGCCAGCGGCACGGGGAAATCCACCTTGCTGAACTTGATCGCGGGCATCGACCGGCCCGACAGCGGCAACATCCTCATCGGCGGGACAAATATTACACAACTTTCGCGGACGCGATTAGCCGCCTGGCGAGCACGCAACATCGGCTACATCTTTCAAACACATAATCTGATCCCCGTGTTGACCGCGTACGAAAACATCGAACTCCCCTTACTGCTGCTGCCGCTCGACCGTTCCGAACGCCGGCGGCGCGTCCAGATCGCCCTGGAGGCCGTGGGGCTCACCGACCGGGCCCACCATTATCCCCGCCAGCTCTCCGGCGGTCAGGAACAGCGGGTCGGGATTGGCCGAGCGATTGTGGCCGATCCCACGGTCGTGGTGGCGGACGAACCGACCGGAAACCTGGATGATGATACCTCGGAACAGATTTTGCGGCTGTTGAGCGGGCTGAACCAACAACTGGGCACCACCCTCTTGCTGGCCACGCACGACACCACAGCGGCCGCCATGGCCGCACGCCAAATGCGGCTCGATCACGGAAAACTGACCCCCCTGGCCGACGGCACGCGGGCCGCCACAACCGCCGATCGATCACCCACCCCGCAACCTGCCCCGCGGCGTACGGATGATTAAATACATCTTAAAAACACTCTGGCGGCATCGCACGCGAACCATCCTCACGGTCAGCGGCTCGGCCGTCGCCCTGTTTGTTTTTTGCTTCGTGGCCTCCATTCAAGAAGGACTCGACGCCCTCACCCGCCAACACCAGAACCAGCAGACGTTGATTGCCTTTCAAGCAAACAAGTTCTGCCCCGTTACCAGCCATCTGCCACAAGACTATGAGACCCAAATCGCGAAGATCCAAGGGGTGCGGGATGTCGTGCCGATCCAGGTGTTTACCAACAATTGCCGAGCGAGTCTGGATGTGATTGTGTTTTACGGCTTGCCCGCCGAACGGTTGAAGGCGATCCGAGCCTTTCGGCTGGTCGCAGGCAGCTGGGAATCTTTTCAACGGTACCAAGACGCCGCCCTGGTAGGTCGCGCCGTCGCCAGCCGCCGATCCCTGGCCACAGGTGATAAGTTTTCCCTGGGACAACTGACGATTACCGTGGCCGGCATCTACGAGTCCCCCGATCCGGCCGAAGAAAACCACATTTACACCCACCTGGAATTTCTCCAACGTGGACCAAACCGCAACCTCGTCGGCACGGTAACGCAGTTTGAAATTCTGCTGGAACCCCATGCAGATGCCAACGCCCTCTGCCGTGAAATCGATGCGACCTTTCGTAACCGCCAGGTCGCCACAGATACGCGTCCCAAAGGAGCGTTTCAGGCCAAGAGCCTGGGGGACCTGGTGCAATTGATTCGTTTGTCACACTACCTGGGCTATGCCTGCGTCGGCGTTGTCCTGGCCCTGGTCGCCACCACCATCCTGATGGCCGTCCAGGACCGTGTCGGCGAACACGCCGTGCTGCAGACCATCGGCTGCTCAGGAACGCGGTTGTTCTTCATGGTGCTGACAGAAAGTGTGTTGTTAAGCGTCTTGGGCGGCGGACTGGGCGTCGGCAGCGCACTGCTGGGGCTGGCCTGGACCAACCTCGCAGTAGGCGCCGAAGCCGTCACGATTGCCTTCACGCCCTCAGCCCGACTGGCCTGCACCGGCATGGCAGTCGCGGTGACCGCCGGTATCCTCGCCGGCCTGGCGCCCGCCTGGCAGGTGTCACGAGCAGAAATTGTGCCGGCCCTGCGACAGATTTAGCCCCCATGCCGTTCCCCGGACCACCGGTCGAGTCGCCAGCCGCAACGCGGCCCCCCGGCAACCGACTCGGGCAACAGCCCCTGGGACCGCCTGACGGGGTCGGCCTAAGGGGATCGGCCTAACGAGGTCGGGATTCTTTTTCGCCACTGAAAAACCCTGCATCGATGGATATTGAGACGCGTGGCGAAAAAAACTCCCGACCCCCTCCGACTGAATCCCACCCAAAACAATCCTGGGGGCTCGATCCTCCAACTCGTTTGCACGCCTGCCACGAAAACCGAGCGTTGTTGCTCACTTCTCGCGTGGAAAGCTA
>WVZU01000319.1:0-3954 GCA_011772275.1 Planctomycetales bacterium
AACGACCCGCTTATCCCCATGCTCCCCGCTGCTCACACTTCTTCCCCAAGCGGACGGGCTGTCGTTGTGGCCACTCTTGGGAAACAGCAATCCACCCGCAGATTTTCCGGAAGAACCGGAAATTACCGGTATCCGGGCGGGACGTGTCCCTGATCCAGACCATCTCCCAGCCGGGAGCGCGTCGACCGGACGGCACATCGATGTTGCCGTTTCGCCACGTGACCTTGCGCGGCGAGCAGGCCGGTCCGGCCGAGGTGCCTGGCAAGCCCCTGTTTTTGCCGACTCTCCGCGGCCGCACAGCGGGTCTGGATGCCTGTCGGCAGGCTTGGCGCGCTGATTGCTCGGTTTGGCCCCAGGAATTCAGCCGGGGCCAGGTCATGCCGCAGATTGTGGAGTTCAATCAGATCCAGGATGCCTGGGGGTACGCCGCCGCCTGGACGCGTTTGTTGGGTCAGACGCCGGGGGCCTCTTTCTTTCAGACGCTGGAATGGCTGGAGATCTACTGGCGGCACTTTGGTCACGATCAAAAACTGCGGCTGCTGCTGGTCATGGAGGGGGAGCAGGTTCTGGGGATCGTACCGCTGGTCGTGCGGCGCGAGAACAAGCGGATTGCCTCGTTGCGGGTCTTGACCTATCCGCTGCACGATTGGGGCTCGTTTTACGGGCCCATCGGCAGGGACCCCGTGTCGCTGCTGCGGTTGGCCCTGCAACATGTCCGCTCAACACCCCGCGACTGGGACATGATCGACTTGCGTTGGGCCGGTAGCCTCCGCGAATCTGATGGCAGCGATCCCACGGCCGAGGCGATCCGCCGACAAGGACTCATCGCCAGGCGACGGGTCTGGAAACGAGTCGCGGTGATCGACACGCTGGGCCGCTGGGAGGACTACTTGGGCAGCCGTCGTTCCAGTTTGCGCAGCAGCATTCGCCGTTACGAGCGGCGGTTGGGCCAGCTGGGGGAAGTCACCTTGGATCGTTATCGACCCGCCGGCTCGGCAGCGGGTGACGACGATCCGCAGTGGGAGGAATTCCGGGCCTGCCTCCAGATCGCTCGCCACAGCTGGCAGGGCCGGGCCAGCGACGGCACGACCCTCTCCCACCGCTCGGTCCAAGGTTTTCTGCAGGACGTGCATCGGGCCGCCGTGCGGCTGGGGGCGGCCGACATGAACCTGCTGCGACTGAACGGCAAGCCGATCGCTTTTGCCTACAACTACGTGTGGCGAGGGACGGTGTACGGTCTGCGGACCGGGTACGAACCGGAATATGCCCGTCACGGAGCGGGAAAAGTCCTGTGGGCGAGGACGTTTGCAGACAGCTTCCGGCGGGGCGATTGCCATTACGACATCGGTCCCGATTCCCTGAAAGTCAAACAGCCCTGGCTGACGCGGATGGTCCCCGTCTACAGTTACGCCCATCATCCCAGCTTGTCCCTGCGGTCCCAGCTGTTCCGCGTGGCACGGTGGGCGCGGGACTGCCGTGGGTCCGGCCCTGCTGCGGCTTGACTGCCGGGAAAGGCGGGCGGGTTGGGCTGAAGCGGTTCCTTCCCACCGCCCCAGGTCGGCGGTAGCTGGTGGCCCGGCCCACGCGCCCGGTCGCCGACGACTTGCCGCAGAAATCGGTATCTTCGCGCGGACCGGCACGCCTTGTCGGCCGATGTGGCTGCCGGCCCCCCGCGGGGCCGGCCCGGTGTCCTATACTTGGATGGCCCCGGCCAAGGGTCGCTGTCCCCGCCCGCCCGGGCCTGCCGCGGGGTGCCGGGTCACGGCTTTGGTGCGGCGTGGTCGATGTTGTTCGAAATTCGGCTCGCCGATAGATTGAGTCAGTAGCTCGCGAAACCTGCTCGTGCAGGAAAAGAGGAAGGAAAAGAGCGATGCCCAAAGTAAGTGTTCACGTCGCGCACGACAAGCAACCGGACGATGCCTTGGCGATCGTCCAGCCGGCCTTGGAAAAGACCGTCCGCGACTTTCAAGGCCGGGACCTGGAAGTCGACTGGCAGGATACCCGCGGTACGTTTTCCTTTAAGAGCATGGCTTTTACGATCAAGGGCCACGTGGCCATCCAGGACGAAGCGGTCGTGGTCGACATTGACCTGCCGTTCGCGGCCATGATGTTTAAGGAAAAAGCGGAAAAGGCGCTGAAGAAGAACATCTCGCGGGCATTCGAACAGGCATAGGGTAAGCCCTCATGCCCATTACCTGGTCGTGGCTGTACCTGATTAGCGAATGGCTGATTCGCATCGGCATGATCCCCACGGTGATGCGGCGACGCCGGCCCTCCGTGGCGATGTCCTGGTTACTGGTCATCTTCTTCCAGCCCTGGATGGGCCTGGTGCTGTACCTGCTGCTGGGCACCAACCACTTGCCACGTCGGCGGATCCGGCGGCATGAGCGGGTGGCGGCCCATATTGAGAAGCTAGTCGCACTGGCTGCCGAAAAGCCACACGTCGTCCGGCCCCAGCTGGAACCGTCCCAACAGGCCTTGGTGCAGCTGGCGGAAAAGCTGGGCGATACACCGATTCTGGGTGGCAACCAGGGGGAACTGATTACGGAAACCGAAGACGTGATCCGGCGGCTGATCGACGATATCGACGCCGCTCAGGACCACGTGCACCTGCTCTACTACATCTTTGCCGACGACTCCACGGGTCATCGCGTGGGGGGCGCCCTGGCCCGCGCGGTCCAGCGGGGGGTGACCTGCCGGCTGCTGGCCGATGACGTCGGGTCCTGGCGGATGTTTCGCGGCCTGGGCGCTCAGCTGGTCCGCCAGGGCATCCAGCTGCATCCCATGCTGCCGGTAAACTTCTTTCGCCGCGGCTTGGCGCGAATGGATCTGCGCAATCATCGCAAGCTGGCGGTCATCGACGGCCGGATCGCTTACACCGGTTCGCAAAACATCGTCCACCCCAGCTACGGGCGCAAGGACCTGGTGTGGCACGACGTGACCGCGCGGCTGAGCGGCCCGATTGTGCTGCAGTTGCAAAGCATTTTTATCGAGGACTGGTATTTCGAGACGGACGAGACGCTGGACCTGCCGGAGCTGTTCCCGGCGCCCGATTTCAGTGGCCAGATCGTGGCCCAAGCGCTCCCCAGTGGCCCGACCTATCCCAGCGAAAGCTATCACCGTCTGGTGGTCGCCGCCATCTACGCCGCTCAGCGTCAGATCATCATCACCTCGCCCTACATGGTGCCGGATGAAGCCTTGTTGCAAGCCTTGGAAGTGGCCGTGTACCGCGGGGTGCGGGTGGAACTGATCCTGCCCCAGCGTTCGGACCAGGCGCTGGCGGACGCCGCTGCGCGGGCCTATTACGAAGAGCTGCTGGCGGCCGGCGTCGAGATTTACCTGCACACCCAGGGTCTGCTGCACAGCAAAACGATGTCGGTCGACGATTCGCTGGCCCTGATCGGCTCGGGCAACTTCGACATCCGTTCGTTTTATTTGAACTTTGAACTGAACCTGCTGGCCTACGGCAGCGAGGTGACCGCCGCCTTGCGATTCCTGCAGCGGCGGTACCTGAACGATGCGGTGCCGTTGACCCTTGATCAGTGGCGGGGTCGTGGTCGAGCGCAGCGCCTGCTGGAGGACGCGGCCCGGCTGTTGAGCCCCTTGATGTAGGGGCCGCTCATTCCATCATGTTACAGCTCAGCCCGCCGGCGGCGGGGACATAGCCGGTGCGGCAGTAGTCCATGACCATGCGATGAGCGCTGAACCGCCAGGCGAGTGAGCCGATGGAGTTCATCATCATGCGAATCCACTTGCGTGGCAGGCCGTCGATGTCGCGATGGTAGTAGGTGGGAATCACCTCTTCTTCCAGCACGCGGTACAGAGCATCCGCATCGCGCTGATCGGTGATTTCCTGAGACGAGTGGCTGCGGCCTTCCCCGATGGCGAATCCGTTGGTGCCGTCGTACGCTTCTGCCCACCAGCCGTCCAGGACGGAGAGGTTGAGTCCGCCGT
>WVZU01000319.1:3963-7767 GCA_011772275.1 Planctomycetales bacterium
TTCAGCCAGACATCGACACCCTGCACCATGTGACGCGTGACGTTCATGTCGTAGTCTTCCACAAACACCACCCGGTTGGCACTCCGCGGCTCGTGCCGCATGTTCGCGATGGCACGGATCAGTTCCTTGCCGGGTTCGTCCGCCGGATGAGCCTTTCCGGCGAAGATCAGCTGGACCGGCTGCTCGTCGTTCTGCAACAACTCGCAGATTCGATCGATATCGGCGAGGATCAGGTCGGCCCGTTTGTAGGTGGCAAAGCGGCGAGCGAAGCCGATGGTCAGGACGTTGGGGTCGAGGATATTGCGGGCTGCTTCCACCACCTCGTCGCTCTCCCCGCGGCGCCGGCACTGGCGGCTGACCCGGCGGCGGACAAAAGTCAGCAAGAGGTTTTTCAGGGCGTGATGCGTTTCCCACAGTTCGCCCGGATCCACACTGTAAATGCTCTGCCACACCTCCGGTTCCCCCATGCGGCGCATCCATTTGGCAGGGAAGTGGCGGTCGTACAGCTGCCGCATCTGCTGAGCCAGCCAGCTGGGAATATGGACGCCGTTGGTAATGTGGCCGATCGGTATCTCTTCTTCGACCCGCCAGGGGTAGAGCGAGGCCCACATCCGCCGGCTGATTTGGCCGTGCAAGGCGCTGACCGCGTTGGCCCGACGCGACAGTTTCAAGGCCAGCACGGTCATGCAGAAAGTTTCTGAGTGGTTGTGCGGTTCCACGCGTCCCAACCCCATGAAATCCTCCTGCGACAAGCCCAGTTTGTCACGTAAAGGTCCCAGGTGTTCTTCGATCATCCCTGCGTCAAAGCGATCGTGTCCGGCCGGTACGGGGGTGTGGGTGGTGAAGACGGTGTGTTGAGCGACCTCGCGCAGCGCTTCGTCGAATCCCAGGCCATGGGCCTCCATCAGTTCGCCAATCATGTCCAGCCCGGCAAACGCACTGTGGCCCTCGTTCAAGTGCAGAGCGCCAGGTTTGATGCCCAGGGCATGCAAAGCGCGGACCCCGCCCACGCCCAGGACCAGCTCCTGGCGAATCCGCGTGCGGTGGTCGCCTCCGTACAAGCGGCTGGTCAGCTCGCGGTCTTCCGGCGGATTGCCCTCCACGTCGCAGTCCAGCAAATACAGATCCACCCGTCCCACCCGCATCAACCAGACCTTGGCCAACAGGGCGCCGTTGCGGGTTTCGATGCGGACCGTGATCGGCCGCTGCTGGTCGTCCAAGGCCGGCTCCATCGGCAAGTTTTCCACACGCGTATCCTGGTACTCTTCGACCTGGTAACCCTCCATGTCCAGGCGCTGGCGAAAGTAACCCTGGTCGTAGAAGAGGCCCACCGCCACCAGCGGGATCCCCAAACCACTGGCACTCTTGATGTGGTCGCCGGACAGCACGCCCAGGCCACCGGAATAGATGGGGACCGATTCGTGGATCCCGAATTCGGCAGAAAAATACGCCAGCGGCCGGGCGCCCAAAACCCCCGCATGCGTGCGGCCCCAGGTCTGCTTGCTGGCCAAATATTCCTTCAAGCGGCGATAGGCATAGTTAATCCGGCTGTATAACACCAGCTCGCTGGCACGCGCCTCCAGCCGTTCCGGCGTAAACTCCTTCAGCAGGGCAATCGGATTATGGTCCAGCTGCCGCCAGCGAATCGGATCCAGGTCGCGGAACAGCGTGATCACTTCCGGGTGCCAGGACCACCACAGATTGCGAGCCAGCTCAGTGCACTTTTCGTAAAGCGCTTCGGCCGACATCGTCGGCATGCGATGCTCTGGATTCGTACTACTGGGACTGGCCTCAACCTGACTCATATTTACCACTTGTCCTTCCAGATGCTGAGGAAAAGATCGTCGCCCGCGGCGGCGACCCGGATCGAGGAATGCCCAGTATTATACGAATTTCCCGGCGATTGAGATAGACGCTTCGCCAGCAGTTTGCCTCGCCCCGCCGGCAGAAATCAGGCCTGCGCTGGCAGCGCCAGACAGGTTCGCTCTGCCCGCGCCCCGCTGGCTGTACGTTGCCGCGCTGCGGTGCGCCCGTTAAGGTGAACGTGGCCTGCACAGCTGAGCGAACCGACGGGCATCCCCTGCAGGCATCCAGTGCGGTTGTCCAGTGCCGGGATCGAATATGTCGCAGATGGAACCGATCAGGACGCCCCACGACCCCCGCCTGGAACCGCTGTGCCAGTTCCTGGACGCGCATGCCGCCGAGGTCGACCAGCACCAGCGGTGGCCGGCCAGTCAGCTGGGGCGGTGCGCCGCCGCGGGGGTCTATCGCTGGTTCCTGCCCCCCAAACATGGCGGGCTGGGTTGGGACGAAGCGGATCTGATGCGGGGCTACCTGCGGCTGGGGGCTGCATGCCTGACCACAAGTTTTGTGATCACCCAGGCCAGTGGGGCCTTGCGGAGGATTGCCGAGTCGAGCGATCAGGTTCGAGACGCGCTGCTGCCTGACCTCATCGCCGGGAAACGGTTCGCGACGTTGGGCATATCCCATTTGACGACCAGCCGCCGGCACCTGGCCCAACCCGCTCTGCGGGCCAGAGAAGTTGCCAACGGCTTCCGCCTGGACGGATTCAGCCCCTGGGTCACCGGCAGTGTTCACGCCGACTGGATCGTAACCGGCGCTCAACTTCCCAACGGACAACAGCTGCTGGCCGTCCTGCCCACCGATCTGCCAGGCGTCTCCTGCGATCCCACCGCCAAACTGGTCGCGCTGTCGGCCAGCCACACCGGGCCCGTCCGCCTTGACCAGGTGCTGCTGGAACGCCAATGGCTGCTGGCCGGACCCGAAACGGATGTGTTGCAGGGTGCGACCGGCGCCAAAACGGGTGGCCTGCAAACTTCCGCGCTGGCGATTGGTCTGGCCAGTCGAGCGATCGGGTTTGTGGAGGAGGAAGCCCAGCAGCGGGAGGACCTGGCCGCCGTGGCCGAGAACCTGCGTCACCAACAGCGGCAGCGGGAACAGGAACTGCTGGCCTTGGCCGCCGGTCGGCCGCTGAATAGCAGTGAACAGCTGCGAGCGGGAGCCAATAGCCTCGTCTTGCGAGCCACGCAGGCCGCCCTCACCGCCGCCAAAGGCACCGGCTACCTGCAAGGACATCCGGCCGGACGCTGGTGTCGGGAGGCACTCTTCTTTCTGGTCTGGAGCTGCCCGCAACCAGTCACGGCCGCTAACCTGTGCGAACTGGCCGGTTTCGAATCGTGGTAATACCTGCGCGGATCGCAGCTCCCGAAAAGGTGATGAAAACGTTGGTGCTGCTGTCTTGGCTCAGGGTTCAAGTGGGCACCGGGTAGCCGATTTTATGTGAGACTTCCTTTGGTAAATCTTCTCGTAAATCAGGTTGTCTGAGCCCTGCCGCCTCACTCTTCCGCGTGAGCCAGGGCGTTCAAGATCAGTTGCAAGACGTGATCGTCGTCCAGCCAGTAGACCACGTGCTTGCCCTCGCGGCGGTAGCTGACGATCCGCTGGTTGCGCAGGAGCTTTAGCCGCTGGGAGACGGCCGAGAGATTGTCGTTCAAGGTTTGCGCGATCTCGGTCACGCACATTTCCCCATGCATCAACAGCGTCAACAGCCGCAGGCGATTGGGGTCCCCCAGCGCGCTGAAGATATCCGCCGCACGCTGACAGGCGGGCAGGTCGGCGGGCGGCTTGAATGGACCGGCGTGCTCGTCCGAATCGCAGGTCGCCTGGGGGTCGTGGGTCGGGGACGCTTCGCGTGTCATGATCCATCAACTGTTCAAGTGTTGAAGTGGAAGGTATGGGGGGAAAGATTCAGCGGCAACGTGTGCAAGGCAGGTGGAGGCTGGC
>WVZU01000319.1:7826-9452 GCA_011772275.1 Planctomycetales bacterium
GCCGCGAATTTTTGACCCCCCGATGTGGCTCGTCCCATGACCCCCACGTTGCTTGTCGGCATCTACTGCGTCGCGATCGTCGCCAGCTCGCTGTTGGGAGGCCTGCTTCCCTCCTTGATGCGGCTGACGCACACCCGGTTGCAGTTGATGATCAGCGGAGTAGGGGGCCTGATGCTGGGGATTGGCTTGTTCCACCTGCTGCCGCACGCGGTGGGGGATGGGGTGAGCCTGGATCGAGCGATCTGGTGGCTGATGATGGGGCTGCTGGCCACCTTTTTCCTGATCCGTATCTTCCACGGGCACAGCCACGCCGTGGTGGAACCTGGTGGAGCGGCCGAGCGGGGTGGGGGGGAGTCGCACGGGCATGAGGCAGGGGGTTGCCAGGCAGATGCCGATCGCCACCCTTCGCACGGGGCCGGTCCGCACGACAACCATGCCGTTTCAGACCACGCACCGGCCGGCCGGACCGGCAAATTCGGCTGGGTCGGTATCGCCTTGGGGCTTTCCCTGCACACCGCCCTGGACGGCGTGGCCCTGGCCGCCAGCGTGTTGCACGACCAGCAGCACGCGCCCACCACGGTCTTCTGGGGACTGGCCGTCTTCCTGGGCGTCCTGTTGCACAAGCCGCTCGACTCGCTCTCCATCACCTCCTTGATGTCCGCCGGGGGCTGGCCCCGCCGTACCCAGCAGTTCGTCAATTTTGCCTACGCCCTGATGTGCCCCGTCGGCGCAGCGATATTTTTCCTGGGCGTGGCCGCCTCCCCCAATCAGGCCGTGGCGGTCGGCTGTGCCCTGGCGTTTGCCGCGGGGATCTTTGTTTGTCTGTCGCTGAGCGATCTATTGCCCGAGCTGCAATTTCATTCCCACGACCGGCTGAAGTTGACCCTGGCCCTCCTGCTGGGCGTTGCCCTCGCGTATGGGATCGGCTACCTGGAGCCGGAACATGTCCATCATCGATCGTCGACCCCCGGAGCCACGGGGAACAACCAGCCGCACGAGGATCACCAGACCGATCGCCATCAGCACCACGATCACGAACATGACCATGGGCACCAGGACGATCACGGGCACGATCACGACGATCGGCACGGGCATTGAGTTGGTTCAGCGGCTGGCAACTGGTTTTTGCGCGGCAGACTTGCCGTGCAGCTACCAGCTGAGCCAATGGCCGCACTCGTTGGTACTCCCAGAAAATATTCAACAAAAGATCACAGCAGGTCCTGCGGCCGCAAACAAAAAAAGCGGATTGTGAACAGGAGGAAACAGAGTCCACAAAGGGCATGACCAGGATACTAAGCGATGTAATCGCAACCGTTGTCCAAAGAGCACCCCGGCTGCTCAAGGCCGGCCCCAGGCGGAAACGCCATCCCTTCGCGCGAGGATGGCATTCAGCAGCCGGGGTGCTGACACCGACGTCCGCGCGCCAAGCACCCCGGCTGCTCAAGGCCGGCCCCGGGCGGAAACGTGATCCCTTCGCGCGAGGATCGCATTCAGCAGCCGGGGTGCTGAAACAACCGTCGCCCCAAAAACACCCCGGCTGCTCAAGGCCGGCCCCAGCACAACAACGGAACACTTGGGTGGTCTTCAGGTACTGTCCCCCCCCCCGCTCCTCCAGGCCGCTGGCCG
>WVZU01000319.1:9506-13095 GCA_011772275.1 Planctomycetales bacterium
CAATGATCTTATTGAGATTGTGTCTCAATATTATTTCCCACCTTCCAACCGGCGCGATCTGGCCGTTTCCAGGGGCCGGCAATTGCATGTCAAAACTTCGCGACCCGCAAGTGGCCGGCAAGTGCATGTCCACCGTTGATCCTGCTCCCCTGCTGGCCGATCTGGCCTCTTTGCTGCCGTTGGACAAACTGGGCGTGGGTCAGCCCGCGCGGGTGGGGCAGGTTGTGGGTCAGCCGGAACATGTGCGGCGTCTGCGCGAATTGGGGTTTCGCGACGGCGAACTGGTGGAGATTGTGCGAGCGGGGCGTCCTTGCATTGTGCAGCTGGGTTCCAAGCGGCTCTGTTTTCGCGCGGCGGACATGTTGGGCGTGCTGGTCCAACCGGGAACGTAGCCATGGGTCGGCTTTCCGAATTTGAAATTGGCCAGAGCGGTCGGGTGGTGGCGGTCGAGGGCCACGATCCAGTCGGTCGGCGGCTGTTGGAAATGGGATTAACCCAAGGCTGCCCTGTGACATTGGTCGGGACCGCTCCGCTGGGTGATCCGTTGGAACTGGAAGTCCGCGGGTATCGCTTGAGCGTGCGTCGCAGCGAGGCGGCACGTGTTGAGGTCGAATCGGCCTGAGCGATGTCCATTTCTACGCGAAAAGATACGCTGCGGATCGCCATGGTCGGCAACCCCAATACGGGCAAGTCGACCTTGTTCAATGCGCTCTCCGGCATGCGGCAGCGGGTGGGCAACTATCCCGGCGTGACGGTCGAAACCAAGACCGGCAGTCTGACGCTGAACGGCTGCACCGTCCAGCTGGTCGATCTGCCCGGCACCTACAGCCTCGCTCCGCAAAGCCCCGACGAGATGGTGGCGATCGATGTCCTGTTGGGCTGTCGCGGCTGTGAGCCGGCGGACATGGTGATTGTGATTGTCGACGCCAGCAATCTCGAACGGAACCTGTATCTTGTTTCCCAGGTGCTGGAACTGCGGCGACCAACCCTCCTGGCGCTCAACATGACCGACATCGCCCGCTCGCGCGGCCTCGTGTTGGATGTGGAACTTCTGGAAAAGCAGTTACAGATCCCCGTGGTCCCGATCCAGGCGAACCGTCGCCTGGGACTGGACCGTTTGAAGTCGCGGATCGAGTCGCTGTGCGAAAACGGCGGGGTGGCGGTGGTTGGCGACCCGCTGGCGGGCACGGGATCGGTATTTCCTGAGCCGTTTCAGGACGAGCTGGCGGGGTTGGCAGAATTGCTGGCAGACCGTCCGCTGCCACGTTACCTGGTGGAAAGATTGTTGTTGGATTGCGGGGGTTACCTGGAACATGAACTGCTCGCCGATCGCTCGCCCGACGTCCATGCCCAACTGGCCGCTGCCCGCCGCCGCCTGGCGGAGGCGGGGCATGCGGTTCCGGGGGTTGAGGCGCAGGCACGGTATGCCTGGGTCGATCGTGTTTTAGAGGGCGTAGTCACCCGGCCGGACCGGCGGATGCAGACCTGGTCGGACCGCATCGACGCCGTTCTGACACACAAGTTGGGCGGTACGCTGATCTTCCTCGTGTTGATGATGGTCGTGTTTCAATCGGTCTTTCGCTGGGCCGAACCGCTGATGGGCTGGACGGAAGCTGCCATGGCCCTGGTCGGGGACCTGGCCGGTGCGGCCTTGGCCGCCGGGGCACTCCGGTCCCTGATCGTCGATGGCGTGGTCGCAGGCGTGGGCAGCGTGCTCGTTTTCCTGCCGCAAATTTTCATCCTCTTCCTGTTTATCGCCCTGTTGGAGGATTGCGGGTACATGGCACGAGCGGCGTATTTGATGGACAAGCTGATGGTCCGCGCGGGGTTGAGCGGCAAGAGTTTTATTCCCTTGCTTTCCTCCTTTGCCTGCGCGATTCCCGGCATCATGGCCACGCGGGTGATCGAAAACCGTCGCGATCGATTGACGACGATTCTGGTGGCGCCGCTGATGAGCTGCAGTGCTCGACTGCCCGTTTACACGCTCTTGATCGCCGCCTTCGTGCCGCAGACCGATTATCTGGGTGGCATCGTCACTTTGCCGGGCCTCACCCTGCTGGCCATGTACCTGCTGGGCATCCTGGTGGCCGTCGCGGTGGCCCTCTTGCTGAAGCGGACGTTGCTGAAAGGGGAAACACCCCCCTTCGTGATGGAACTGCCCAGCTACAAATGGCCGTCGCTGCGGGTTGTGTTGTATCGGATGTTCGAGCGGGGTTGGGCATTTGTCCGTCGAGCGGGGACGTTGATCTTTGCGGTGGCGATTGTCGTCTGGGCCGCGGCCTACTATCCGCACGACACCAGCCGCGTTGATCCGCTCATCACCCAACGCCTGGAACAGCTCGACAAGCAATTGGCTGCGGCCACCGATGCCCAGAAGACGGAGGTGGAAAAGTGGGAACAGGAACGTGACGACCTGCAAAATGAACAAGCCGGCGAGTTGCTGCGACACAGCTTTCTGGGAATGGCCGGCCAGGCAATCGAACCGGTCGTCAAGCCGCTGGGCTGGGACTGGCGGATCGGGTGCGCCGCAATCGCTTCCTTTCCTGCCCGCGAGGTCGTCGTCAGTACGTTGGGCGTGATCTACAACCTGGGGACAGACACGGACGAAGAATCGCCCGCGTTGAAAAATCAACTGCAGGCCGCCACCTGGCCCCACAGCGGGCAACCTGTATTCACCCTGCCCGTCGCCCTCTCGATCATGGTCTTCTTTGCCCTCTGCGCTCAGTGCGCGGCGACACTGGTCGTCATCCGACGCGAAACCGGCAGCTGGCGATGGCCCCTGTTCACTTTTGTTTATATGACCCTCCTGGCGTATATTGGAGCCCTGATGACGTACCAGGCAGGCAGCTGGCTGATGGGAGCCTAGCCCCGATTGCTCACCAGCCGACTCGCTCGCCAGACAAATGACTTCCCGTCGCTGGCCATGCAGTGGGTGAGCAAACCGGGCGAGCGAACATCGATCACTTGATCGCGAAAAGCGAGCGGAACATGCATATTCCCTGGCAGGACCTGGTGGCTGTGGCCGTGGTGGCGGCCGCGGCAGGATACGTGGGCTACCGCGGCTGGCGACTCGCCAGCCAACGCGGCGGCGAAGCCTGCCACTGTGATCAAAGCTGCTCACGCCAGACCGATCTGGCGCCGACAATCGTCCAGATAAAACCGCTGGCTGAGGATCGAGTCTGAACGACAGCAAAGGTCGATCGCCCCGCTGGGCGGCGGACGGCCAGCAGGGAAACCGCCCGCAGGCGGGACGGCAAAGGATCCAGCGATAAGGGATCTCTCATGGCCAACGAAAGCGGTGGAGTTCATTGGCACCAACACAGCGTGAGCCGACAGCAACGCGAAGCCTTAAACGGACATCAGGGTTGTGTCGTCTGGTTCACCGGGCTGTCCGGGTCGGGGAAGAGCACGGTCGCCAACCTGGTCGACCACCGCTTGCACCAGCTGGGCGTCCACTCGTTTGTGCTGGACGGCGACAATGTGCGGCACGGCCTGAACGCGACCCCCTCCATGCTGGAACCCGCATGCGGGGCCCAGCATGCCCAACGCTTTGGACTCGGTTTCTCCGCCGAGGACCGCGCCGAAAACA
>WVZU01000319.1:13100-14320 GCA_011772275.1 Planctomycetales bacterium
CGAGGTCTTTGTCGATACGCCCCTGGAAGTGTGCGAAGCGCGGGACCCCAAAGGGCTCTACAAAAAAGCCCGCGCCGGTCAAATCCAAGGATTCACCGGGATCGACGACCCCTACCAGCCACCCCACCATCCGGAACTGGTCCTGGACGGCAGCCAACAAACGGCCGAACAACTGGCCGACCAGGTCGTCGCCTTCCTCAAATCGGCTCGTAAAATTAATGAATGTACATAAGTGCGTTCAATCGCCGTGAGCAGAGGTCTGCCGTCGGGTCTTGCCGGTGGCGATTCGGGCGCGGCGGGCTGCCGGGCATGCTAGCTAAATGGGGGTACGGTCCGCAGGCAGCACGTCGGACTTGACCGAATTCAGAGCCCCGCGCTAGACTGACAAGTCATCCACCTTACGGACGGGACGCTTGTGCAGGATGTACCGCAGCGAAATTTACAATCGGCCGCTCTGCCCTTGCCGCTGCGTAGCTTCTCTGGGTCGTTGTGTTTCCTGAATTCGTAACCTACTTGGCAGACGAACCATCATCGTTAGTCCAGTGTCCGCAAAGGAATGCAAAGTCGGCGGTGGCGAAAAGCTGCCGACGCGTGGAGTTGTTGAACGGCAGAATTGATCGACAGGGCAAATATTGCTCTGCGCCTGCTGGCAAGGATGCTCGTAATTTTTACGGAGTTTCGCACGCGCGACACCTTCGATTCGTAATGATTTTCGATCGCAAGGTTCGACGTCGAAAAATGAACACGGAAGCGAGTCATGAAAGAGTCAACAACTTCGGAGGTGGTGGTTTCCCAGGCAAAACCGTTGGTCGCCCGCATTCCTGCCGGCGCTGATCAGCTGGCCAGACGGGTCAGGTATGCCATTACCCGTGCCACCAGCGCTCGGATTCACAACCTGTCGGTCAAAGTGACCGGCACGCACATCGTTTTGGATGGCTTCTGTTCCACCTTTCATTGCTATCAACTGGCCCAGCATGCGGCGATGCGGTTGGCGGACGATCTGCTGGTCGATAACCACATCGACGTCCTCTAGTGGACAGTCAAGCCAAGGATGTCGGGTTCCACAGCCGGCCTGCCCGACCGTGCCCAGACGTTACCCGCAATCCCGCTTAAAAATTGAACGCGGACGGGCCTTCCGTCCTGTGTCCGGCCCCTAGTTCCCCCTGGATGGCTGTCAACAAAGCCGCCAGGACTTTCGGCGGCGGAGGCATTCTGGAAGC
>WVZU01000108.1:0-227 GCA_011772275.1 Planctomycetales bacterium
TGGTGCCGCCAGAGGAATGCCACCGCTGGCGCACCCTGATCGGCACCTTTGGAGAGGTACATCGATGATGAAAGCGGGCCTGGCGGTCGGCGAACGGACGCGGTTTCGTGTTCGTCGAGATCTGCGCACGATTAAAAAAGTTCTGCGGCGGGTCCGGCACAGCGAGCATCTGGCCAATTACTGCCTCTTCGGCCGCCGAACCCCAGCTCAGCTGCTGGATTACGTCG
>WVZU01000108.1:297-8621 GCA_011772275.1 Planctomycetales bacterium
GCCATTACCAAGGACGTGTCTCTGCGTGGTGTCGGCTTTACCCACGAGCTGCTGTTCGAGGGAGACTACGCCCTGGTGACTTTTGATCTGATGGACGTGGGACCTGTGTCGTTGTTGGTCGAGATCCGCTGGTCGAACCGGGAGCGCGGTCCGACGTACATGACCGGCGGTCGTTTTGTGGGCATCCCGGTACTTCCGACCAATGGATGGCCCCTCGATTAGTCGATGACCTTGTTCAGGGGGTATTCGACAATTCCCCGCGCCCCGGCGGCTTTCAGCCGCGGAATGATCGTGCGGACGACGGATTCGTCGATGACCGTAATCACGTCGACCCATTCGTCGTCGGCCAGATTGGAGATCGTGGGATTCTGCAGGGACGGCAAGATGGCCAGCACGTCTTGCAATTGGCCACGTGGCACGTTGACCATCAAGCCGACCTTGCCTTCCGCGGCGATCGCTCCGCGTAACATCAAGGCGATGTCGTCGATCTTCTGCTTTTTCCAAGGATCCTGCCAGGCGTCGTGATTGGCAATAAACCGCGTCGTGCTCTGCAAGATTTCTGCCACGATCCGCAAATTGTTGGCGCGCAGCGAGCTGCCGGTCTCCGTGACTTCCACAATCGCGTCGGCCAACTTGGGCGGCTTGACCTCGGTCGCCCCCCAGCTGAACTCCACTTTGGCCTCCACGCCATGTTGGGCCAGAAAGCTTTGCGTCAAACCGACCGCCTCGGTGGCAATTCGAGCCCCTTGGAGGTCCTGGACCGATTGCACGGGCGAATCGTTCGGTACGCAGAGGACCCAGCGGACCGGCCGGCGGCTGACCTTCGAGAACACCAGTTCCGCCACTTCATGGACGTCCGCTCCGGTCTCCACAATCCAGTCGTACCCGGTCAAGCCCGCGTCCAGCACCCCGTCTTGAACATAACGGGCCATTTCCTGTGCACGGATCGACATGCATTCGATCTGGTCGTCATCGATCGAGGGGAAGTAGCTGCGACTGGAGAACGTGATATTGTAGCCGGCGCGACGGAACAGTTCGGCCGTCGCTTCCTGCAGACTGCCGGCAGGGATGCCAAGTTTCAGTGAATAAGACATGGGGCAGCGGGCCGTGGTTGAGGGTCCCTGGTTGTTCTTTTCAGGAAGAGGGGCTCAGCGGGGGCCGTACACTTTTTCAGGATCGAATATCTGGTCGCCGACTATCTGAATCCCGTCATCGGTTACTTCGTGAAAAAAACAGCTGCGGCGGCCGGTGTGGCAGGCGGCCTGGCCGACCTGATTGACCTTTAAGAGGATGGTATCGCGATCGCAATCAAAGTAGACAGAAGTGACTTCCTGGAAGTTCCCACTTTCTTCACCCTTGCGCCACAAGCGCTGGCGGCTGCGGCTGTAGTAGACGGCGCGGCGCGTCTTAAGCGTCTCCTGGTAGCTTTCCTGGTTCATATAGGCCAGCATCAGCACTTCGCCGGTGGCGGCGTCTTGGGCAATGGCCGGCAGAAGGCCTTCGCCCTTGCTGAAATCGGGACCTGCCTGCGCAGCCTCGGTCATCTCGGATGCCTCTCCTTGTCGTCGTCATAAAAGCCTGGCATTCGTCCAGCGTCCGTCGCCAGAACCGCAAACCGGTCCCGGGCAGCTTAAACCCCGCATTGTAATGGGATTCGCCTGGCAAGTCCATCAACAACAGTCCGCCCCCGGCAACCCGCACTCGCAGCCAGACGGGCCCAAATTGCAATTGCCGTCATGAGCAGAGCGGGATTATGATGACTTTGTGGAGACCGCCGGACCCATGGCCGTCAGGCCCGCCCCTCCCTGCCCACCCTCCACGTCCTCCCCATGTCCAACGCACAAGAACAGAAAGCCCAGCCGATCGAACAGGCCAGCGTGATCCCCTTCCGGTGGCGTGAGGGGGAATTGGAAGTCTGCCTGATCACTTCGGTACGCAGGGGGCGTTGGTTGTTTCCCAAGGGTATCATTGATCCTGGGGAAACCTACGTCGAAACGGGACTGAAGGAAGCCCGTGAAGAAGCCGGCCTGCTGGGCCAGATCGTGGGCGATCCGATTGGCCGATACGAGTACGCCAAATGGGGGACAACGCTGAAAGTGACCGTCTGCCTGATGGCTGTGGAGCGGACGGAGGACGAGTGGGAAGAGGCAGAGATTCGCCAGCGCCGCTGGGTACCGGTTGCTGAGGCGGAAAAAATGCTGGAAAACGCTCAGCTGCTGGATCTCTTGGCTTCGGCGGTCCAGCGTTTATCGGGCGGGAAGTCGTCAGGTTGAGACGGACGAGACCAGTGAGGGCCCGACGCGGGCCGCGGACAGCGGAATTTTCCTCTCGGCAGCACTCTTTTCCCTCTCCTCCGCTGGCTGCGGACCGGCCACCAGCTGGTCAAACTGGTGCTTGAGCGAGGCGGCGCGGGCGGGTGTCCACCACTGCCGAAAAGCGGCAGCCGCTTTCTCCAAGCGTCGATTTTCGTCTTCCAGCAAATTCTGCATGCGTCCCGCGGAACTTTTGCTGCTGACAGCCTGCTGCCACGTATCCAGCAGTCGCACCGCGGTGGCATAATCATTGATGGTGCCCAGCCGTTCCTGGACTTCGGCGAATACCGGGTACAACTCGTAACGCAAGGCGCTGGAAAAGGCACCGGCATAAATTTCCATGGCATACCGCAGCCGTTTGCCGGCAATCCGCAGCTGGTGCAGGTTCTCGATGTCGGTCAAATCGGCACCGGCGGCGGCAAAGAAGTCGCGAGTATTGCGTCGCAAGCCCTCGCGCGCGTAACTTCCGAAACTGCCAGACAGCCCGGCCGGGTGACGGGAACGTTTTGCCAGTCGCCGCATTTCGCGGCCCAGTTGTCGGCGCCGCGCGCGGCGATATGCCTGCCGTGCGGCGGGCTGGGCCTTTTTCCGTAACTTGACGACGCGCTGCAAAACCTTGCTGATCGCCCCGTTTTCTCCCGCCGCCAACAGACGCTCCAACCGCTGAGCCAGCACATCCAGGTCTCTGGCCTGGCCGACCGCGCGCCGCAGGCGACGCAATTCTTTTCGCATCCGCCGCGCGCGTTTGGGGGGCAGGGCAGGTTCGAAAATGTCCAGGGCCGCCACAGCTCTCCGGCAGGCAACCCGCAACCGATGAACGTGTTCCACGTCCTCGCAGGGCTTTTTCGCCGCCAGGGGAAGATGATGCAGCACCTCGCGAAACCGTTCTCGGAGTGCTCGCCGAGACACCCGCTTGACCAGCATCTCCGGACGGGCCTTCATCCATTTGACGGACACAAGCAGTTTCCTTTCCAGCGGATCGCCGGCAGCGGTCTGTGGGGAAACGCCGAGCGTCTCCAGCGACGGGGCTGGTTGACGAATGTTGCGAGCCGGAGAAGGGAAAAACTACGAGCCGGCGGGGAACTTTCTCGGACTTCCACGAACGGGACTTTTGGTAAACCTTTATTTTACCTCAAGCGGCCCCCCCCTTGCAGCGGGCCGTTTTTCCGCAGATTCGGCCCCATACGGGCAAAAGCGCCTGCCTTGGCCTGGCGAGGCGAATTTCCTGGGGCACCCCGGACCTGGATCTGGCGGCTTGGGCTGTTGCCTGTCGCCGCCGCGGGGTTGGCGACCAGACCGGTCATTTATCAAACGGTCTTGGGATGAGGCCACTTCTTGGGGGCAGGGCAGCCATTCCCTTCAAGAGCTCAACTTGCGGTGCCGCACATCCTCGCCTTCGACCAGGAAAACCACCTCTTTGCAAATATTGGTTGCCTGGTCGGCGATCCGTTCCAAATGCCGACCGATCAACACTTGGGCCACCGCATCGGCGATGTCCCTGGCCCCGGCCAGGACCTCGCGGAGCACATCGTCGGTGAAAAGCTCCTTCATCACCTGGTCATTCAAGGCATCGACCAGATCGTCCTGCGTGCGGGTCGTTTTGGCCTTTTCGGCATCTTTGCGGAAATACGCATCCAGGGCGTTATCCACAATCCGACAAACCAGCTCGGCCATTTGCTGCAACTTTGCCGGCATGGGATGGGTTTGGGGGTCCGCTGACATCATGGCGATCGCATCGCTGACGTTTAAGCACTGGTCCCCCATCCGCTCCAGCTGGGAAGTCACGTGGGTCACGACCAACAAGTCGCGGAGGGCGGTGGCTACGGGCCCGAAGACGGTCAACATACGGACCGCTTCGTGATCGATATCCATCTGCATGCGGTCCAGGCTCGTCTCCTTTTCCCGCAGTTCTTCCTGGATCTTTAGCCGGCGATCTTTGACGGCACTGGTGGTGAGCTGAACCATGGCGTTGGCCAGCAGCGCCATTTCGTTCAACTGCCGGTGCAACTCGGCTAATTCCTCGTCAAACTTTTTCATGATGGCCACCTCGATCTCGAGCCAGTAAGGTTGTCAGGCGGGACCGGTCGGGGCGACTAGCCGTACCGACCTTGAATATAATCCTCTGTCTGCGGCTGCTGGGGATTGAAAAATATATCGGTCGTCTTGTTGTGTTCAATGATTTCGCCCAGCAACATGAAAATGCATTCGTCCGTCGTGCGGCGGGCTTGCGCCATATTGTGCGTGACGATGACGACCGTATATTTTTCACGCAAACTGTTCAACAGCGACTCAATCTGCTCTGTGCCTTCCGCGTCGAGGGCCGAACACGGTTCGTCCATCAGGATCACGCGCGGCTTGAGGGGCAATAAGCGGGCAATACAGAGCTTTTGCTGCTGTTCCAGGGTCAGCAGAGTGGCTTTTTTCTGGAGTTGATCCTTGACCGCGTCCCACAAAGCGACTTCACGCAGCGCGGATTCGACCAGGCCATCTTTTTCCCTGCGCGAGAGGCTGCCCCGACGCGTGTGTGCCCGGACACCAAACAGCACGTTGTTATAAATCGAGATCGGCAACGGGTTCGGGCGTTGGAAAACCATGCCCACGCACTTGCGAAGTTCGCTCAACGACACATCCGCATCATAGATGTTCTTGTCCAGAACCGTGATCTCGCCGGTGGTGGTCACGTTGCCGTATCGTTCGTTGATCCGGTTAAAGCAGCGCAGCAGCGTGGTCTTGCCGCAGCCGGAAGGTCCAATCAACCCGGTCAGCAGTCCCTGGCGGACATTGATCGTGACGTTTCGCAAGGCTTGGAAATCGCCGTAATACAGGTTAAGATCCACCGTCCGCATGCTGTATGCCGACTTCATTTCTGGCACGGTCGCAGTTTCCATTATCCGAAACCTCCCGTGACATAATCGTAGGTGAGGCGCTGGTCCGGCTGGTTAAATATCTTTTCTGTCGGGCCGCATTCGACCAATTCCGACCTGTTCAGAAACGCCACGTGATCGGCCAGGCGGTGCGCCTGCTGGACCAGATTGGTTACCAGAACGATTGTCATTTCTTCTTTTAATTCCAGCAATACATCTTCGATCTTCATGGTGGTCACCGGATCGATAGCGATCGAGAATTCGTCCAGGCAGAGTATTTCAGGCTGATGGGACAGAGCGCGGGCCAGGGTCAGGCGTTGCTGCTGTCCGCCGGACAATTTTGTGCCCAGCATGGACAACCGGTCCTTGACCTCGTCCCACAACATCGCCTGTCTGAGGCACTTTTCGACCAACCGGTCCAACGCCGTGCGGTCGTGCATCCCGGCGCGGCGCGGGGCATAGGCCACGTTTTCGTAGACCGACAGGGGCAAACCGACCGGTAGGGGAAAGACCATCCCCACGCGACGACGCAGGGCGTAGACGTTTCGCAGCGCGAACACGTTCTGGCCATCCACCCGGACGTCCCCCTCCACCGCGGCCGAGGGCACGAAATCGATCGTGCGATTGATGCATTTCAGCAGCGTCGTCTTCCCGGAATTCGCGGGGCCGATAATGCCGAAGATCTGTTTTTCCGGCATCTCCAGCGACACGCCGCGAAGGGCCACGTGGGCTCCATAGCGGACCGTCACCTTTTCGAATTCCACCTTTGCCGACACGTTCAGGTTACCATCTCTTCCGCGAACGCAGGTAGACCCGCAGGACAATGGAAAGACTGTTCACGACCAGCACCAGTCCCACCAGGACGACCGCCGTTCCGTACAGCCACTGGTCACTGACCCCCCGGACTTGTGTCGAGAGGGCAAACAAATGATACGACAAAGCCATGAAGCGGTCGTCCGGTGCGTAGGGCAAATAGGATTGCCAACCCGTTTCCGGGATATCCACATACAAGAGGACACCGGTAAACAGGATCGGGGCCGTCTCGCCGGCGGCACGGGCCACCTGCAAGATGACCCCCGTGAGGATGCCGGCAAACGAATTGGGCAGCACGATGGTCCGAATCGTCTGCCAGCGAGTGGCGCCCATGTTCCAGCAAGCTTCGCGGAAGGAGCTCGGCACCGCGGCCAGCGCTTCACGCGTGCTGGTAATAATCACCGGCAAGGTCATCACCGCCACTGTGCAAGAGGCGGCCATCAGCGATCGTCCCATGTGAGCAAAGTGAACGAAGGCGCCTACTCCAAACAGCGCATGCACAATACTCGGCACCCCCGCCAGATTGACCACCGCCAGATTCACGATTCGCGTGAACCAGTTATCCCGCGCGTACTCGTTCAAATAGACACCCGCCAGCACGCCGATCGGGGCTGCCACCAGGAGGGAGGCCAAGACGAGAAAAAAAGTGCCGATCAGCGGGGCCCAGATACCACCGGCCGTCAAATTGTTTTGCGGATTGGTGAATAAAAAGTCAGGGGACAGGGCAGGCCAGGCCTTGAGGATCAGGTAGCCCAACGTCGCCACGACCGGTGCCACGCAGACAATGGCCATCGCCAGAAAGATGAATTTGGCCAACTGTTCCTTCCGGTTTTTGGCCCTCTCAATCTCTGTCGCGGTAAACATCTCGCGGTGAATAATCCGCAATCGTTCTCCCGGTCTGAACGGCAGCTGGCCTGCCTGGGACAAGCGCAACAGCTCGGCAGCGGCCTGTGCCAGGCTGTCCCACGGCGCCAGTTCGCTACCATCCCCCTTCACGACGGTTCGCGTATCGACGAAATACCGATGCGCACGCCCGCGGCGGCGAGGGGGCTTGCCGCTTCCTTTCAGCCAGACGATGTCCAGATCACAGACTTCTGGGAGGGCCCGTTGTGCGGACCGGTCAACCAGGGTTTGCAAGGCCTCAGCCGGCGACGGGAAGGGGTGCCGAAGGGTGCCGTCTCCGCCGTCCTCTCCGCCCGGCCCGACAAAGATCGTCAAATCGTCTTCCGGACGTTTAGTCACTTGTCTGGCCCCGTATGCCCTTCACCACCAGGTCGGCGGAGAGGTTGACGATAAAGGTGATTGTCAACAGCACGATCCCGATCACAAACAACGCGCCGTAGTGTTCGTCACCCGGTACCGTTTCACCCAGTTCGGCGGCAATCGTGGCCGTCATTGTCCGCACCGGGTCCAGGAGGCTGTGCGGAATTTGGATCGCATGCCCCGTGGCCATCAAGACCGCCATGGTTTCGCCGATGGCGCGGCCCACGCCCAGCAGCACGGCCGCCAAGAGGCCGTTCTTCGCCGCCGGAAAAAGGACCCGATACACAATCTCCCAGCGACTGGCCCCCATCGCCGTCGCCGCTTCGCGATACGTATCCGGGACAGCCCGCAACGCGTCCTCAGAGACCGAAACGATGATCGGCACGCTCATCAACGCCAGAATAATCCCACCGTTCAGCACGTTGATGCCAATGGGAGCCCCCGTCGCCCAGATAATGACCGGGTTCAACACCATGTAGCCAATAAATCCCCACACGACCGAAGGGATCGCGGCCAGTAATTCGATAACCACTTTCAACGTCTCTTTGGTACGGCTGCCCGCAAATTCCGATACGTAGACCGCGGCGCCCAGGCCGAAGGGGACCGCCATCAGCATGGCCAGCAGCGTCACGGCAATCGTGCCGGCCATCAACGCCAGGATCCCGTACTGAGCCCGCACGACCGAATCGGGACGCCAGTTGGGACTGGTAAAGAACTCGCGAAGGTCCAGGCCACCAAACAGCATCGGGGCGCCTTCACGAAACACGAAGAAGAAGATCGCAAAGACAAAAAGAATTGCGCTCCAGCCGCAGAGCCGAATCATCCATTCGGCAAGCGGTCCGGTCCAGTCCAGTGCCGCGTGCATCAGCTGAACGAACGTTATGCGCGTCTGCTTTCCTGGGCTCACAGTTCACTCAGCTGCCAAATCACCGACCGGAACGTATCCCATTTTCACAACGACCTTTTGGCCCGACTCCGACAGGATCCAATCGATGTATTCCTTCGTGGCACCGGTCGGTTCGCCCAGCGTGTAGAGGTACAACGGCCTGGCGATTGGATAGCTGCCGTCACG
>WVZU01000108.1:8645-8939 GCA_011772275.1 Planctomycetales bacterium
GTATCCCATCCCGCTGTAACCGATCGCACAGGGCGTGCGGGAAACGAGTGCTACCACGTCCTTCGAACCGCTCTGGTCGATCGAGCCCAGCTTGAAATCACGCGCCTTTCCCAAAATGGCCTCGCGAAAGTAATGGTAGGTTCCCGAATTGTTCTGGCGACTGACACGCGTGATCTCGTCGCTTTGACAGGACCGGTTCTGCACATCCAACTGCGACCATTTTGTCAGCCCACCACCCTCGCCGTAAATTTCCGCCAACTGATCGATCGATATCGAATCGAGCGGATTGTCTGC
>WVZU01000380.1:0-206 GCA_011772275.1 Planctomycetales bacterium
GTACCGAGAAACCGTGAGCCCAGGGCGACGTCCACCTCACCCCGCTGGACCGGCCCCGCCACGGCCGCCACGTCGCTGACCGCGTGCTGGCCGTCCGCGTCGAAGGTGACGATGACCTGGGCACCGTGCTGGAGGGCAAAATCCATGCCCGTCCGCAAGGCGGCGCCCTGGCCCAGATTGAACAAGTGCTTCAGCAGATAGACCGA
>WVZU01000380.1:311-5825 GCA_011772275.1 Planctomycetales bacterium
ACGCTCACCGTACGCTTGCAGCCCACCTCGACCCTGTCCCGGACCCGCGACCCGGCCGACCCGGGGTCTTATTATATCGCCCGAGCATCTTCTCTCGCCCCGGCATCCCCCGCGTCGCGACGTTTCCTGCAGAAAATCGCCGTTTCCCGCTCGCCCGCCGCCGCCCCCCCGGGCCATCTCAGCCCCTTCCTGCACCCCCAGGCCCCCGGCGGGCTCGCCCCGCCCCCAAGCCGTAGTCTGTCGGCTACCCGGGCCGCTGGCGAGGGTGGGCGCGGATGCGTTGGGGATCACCCCCGGCCTGGTGCGGTTGGGCCAGAAAGCTGGGGATGCCCCCCCTGAGGATGCCGTGGCTGGTCAGGACATCAGCTCCACCGCTTCCGCCATCCGCGCTGTGTGTCCGGGCCTGGCCCCCCGCGGAATAACAAAATTCCGCTCGGAGGCCGCCGAGTGCCCCCCGGGATCGCCGCTGAAAGCGTCAGAACGTCCCCCCAGGGGGGACTCCGCCTGGGCAGGGAGAACTGGCACCCGCAGGATCAGCGCTTATGATAGATAGATGGTATCAGCGGCCGTCCCGTGGGCCGTCAGCGAGCCTGGGTTTTTGCTCGCCCTGTCAACACCCGCTGGGACCGAAGACGCCAGCGACACCCAGTTCGGCGGTCTGGCACTGCTTGACGCAACCACTCGGTGTTCCCATGTATTTCAAAGTAGAGTGTTCTCACTGTGGCAAAACCTTGAAGGTCCGGGAAGAACAAGCGGGGCGCAGGTGCCGCTGTCCTTATTGCAAAGAGTCGCTGGTGGTCCCCCTTCCCTCCAGCATCGACTTGGGTCTGCAGGCTTCTGCGGAGGCCCCACCGAACGTGACCGACTCAGCCGGCCGGGGGGGTTCCCCGCACATGCCCAAGATCCAAGTTGGGGGTGTTGCGGCCTCTCGCACTCGCCCTGCGCGACCCAGCGGATCGGCTAGTGGCACGAGTGTTGGTTCGACCGCATCGCCCGTTCACGCCAACGTCCATACGTCAGACGGCAGTGACGTGAGTCTTCTTTTAAGCGGCGCGATTGGGGCCGCCGCCGCCGTCCTCATTTTTGCCCTCCTCTATCCTTTACACCTCGGCGGTGTGCGGCTGGGCAGCATGTTTTGGGACAGCCTGGGCATCAATTTCCCGACCACGCTCTTGATGTGTTGGTCTTTCGCAATTTTGGCTTTGAAGGCACGACAACTTTCCCGGCAGAAGTCCGCCATGATGCTGGACCTGCTCCCCACGGAATTGTCTGCAGAAATCACCCTGGACAAACTGGACAGCTTCGTCTCGCACATCCTCAGTCTCCCCGGCGAGGCGCGGCAAAGCATTCTGGTGAATCGCGTCCTGCGCGGAATCGAACATTTTCGCGTCCGCAAGAGTGCTGCCGAAACCGTGACCATGATGGAATCGCAGTCTGCGATCGACGCCAGCAACGTGGCCAGCAGTTATACGATCGTCAAAGTCTTTATCTGGGCCATGCCCATTTTGGGCTTCATTGGCACGGTCATGGGCGTCAGCAGCGCGGTCAGCGGCTTGTCGTCGACGCTGGAAAACGCCTCCGATGTTTCGGCAGTCACCGAGTCGATGAAGGGCGTGTTCGGCGGGTTGGGCACCGCCTTCGATACGACGTTGCTGGCCTTGATTATGAGCCTGATGGTCAAAATACCGACCTCGACCTTGCAGAAGAACGAGGACGGGTTGGTGACGGTCGCCGACGAATACTGCAACGAGAACCTGTTACGGCGCTTGAACGACGGTCGTGAAGGCGGAGCGGAACGGGGAGCAGGTGGCGGGACGGGGGGCATCGACAAGAATGTGTTTCGCGAGGCGGTCGAGTCGGCGATGGGGACCCACCACGCCGAACTGGAAAACTGGCTCTCCCGACTGGACGTGATCGGCGCCAAGTTGACCTCGCAGGTGACCCGGGGATGGGTCGATATCAACCAGAAAATGAAGGAGCAGCACGAAACGCAACTGGCCGCTTTTCATCAGCATTCCAGCGAACATGCCCAGGAACTGCAAAAAAAGCTGGGCGACCTGGCCGACGCGGCAACCGGGATTCAACACACCCTGGCCCGCCTGGCATCCCAAGCGGAGCTGATGGAAAACAGCATCGCCACCTCGGTCTCGGCATCGACCGATTCCCTGCAAACCCATTTGTCCGGGATGACCCAAGGCCTGAACGGGCTGAACGGCCTGCTGGAATCCCTGGGAGACAAACAGGTGGTGGTCCAACAAGTGGCCCCCGTCCGACGAGGATGGTTTCGCAGAAACAAGTCCAACGGACAATAAATCATGGCTCGACGAGCCCCCGCAGAAGACGACGACGTTTCCCTGTTTCCCTTCCTCAGCATCATTGCTGCCGTGATCGGGGTGCTGACGCTGATGGTCGCGGCCGTGACGTTGGGACAGATGAACCAGGAGGACGTCAAGGAAGTCGTGGCTAATGCCATTGAACTGGAACAGTTGAATGAGAAGCTGGCGGAGGCCGAGAAAGAAGTCGAAACATTGATGCTGACGCTGGGTGCAGAAGAGGCCGAACGGCTGAAGAACAGCAAGGCGCGGCAGGAAGAATTGGTGAAAACGCGAGCCGAGCTGGAGGCACTGCTCAAGCGCCTCGAGGAAGCGCAGCGTAAGACAGATGAACTAAAGGAAGTGGAGATCATCATTCCCGAGGTTCCCGAGGGCCAGCGGGAATCGATCGACGACATCCAGGCTCAACTGGCCGAAGTCAAAGAACGCCTGGCCATGCTGCGGCGGGACCTGTCCGACCGCAAGAAGCCGCCTGAGGAGGCCGAAGTCTCCATCCTGCCCGGCGGGACGGGGATCAGTTTTGAGCCGAATTTTGTGGAGTGCACGGCCAACGCAATTGTGCTGCACACCGAAGACCCGCCACGGACCATCCGACTCGCAGAGATCGCGGCCAATCCGCAGTTCCGCCAGCTGCTGCAAAAAGTCGCCAATGACGATCGCCAGACGATCGTTTTTGTGTTGCGCAGCGACAGCCTCGGCACCTACAGCATGGTCAAAACCATCTGCGAGCGCGCCCAGGTCCGCTACGGAAAGCTGCCCGCCGTCGGAAACGGACGGCTGGACTTCAGCCATTTTCGAAAGGATTAGCCTGTGCTGGAATTGAGATCGGCACCCCAGCGGCCCGACCGATCGGGTCGACCCGCCCCATGCCCGACACCGGCCAGTTACCCCCTCAGCCAGAGAGCCGCTGCCGCGTGCCAGGACGAACCTCCCCGTACCGCGGGGTGATGCACCATGAAGAAATCGCGCCAAGAAGAGCAGGAAGGCGATGGGCTCGACTCGCTGCTCGATACCATGACCAATGTCGTCGGTATCCTGGTGATGGTGTTGATCGCCACCCAGCTGGGTGTCAAAGACGCGGTGGATCGGATTTCGCAGACCGTCGTCGTCGACGAAGAGGCCATGGAGCAGGCTCGCCAAAAGGTCTTGCTGGCCGAAGAACAGCGCAAAGAAATCCTGGAAAGGCTCAACTCCCGCGATCCGGACCAGGGTCGTACCGTCGAGGTCCAGCTGGATGATCTCCGCCGGCAACGCCAGCAAGCCCAAGCCCGGTTGAACCAGCAACAGCAGGCCTCCAATCAGTACGCCCAGAAGATCGCTGGGGACAAACAAAAGGCGGCCGCGGCCCGGAACAAGCTGAAAAAGATCGAGGACAGCCAAAAACAGCGGGACGCTTTGCAGACCGAGCTGACCAAGGCGCTGGAAGAAGAAGCCCAACTGAAGGCGTTGATTGACGACACGCCCGTGCAAGCGGCGCCCCCGGCAAAGGTCGTCACCCTGCCCGACCCGCGCGCAGCCCCGGAAGGGGCTCGCGAGGTGGTCTTCCTGTGCACCGAAAACCGCATTTACCCCATCGCCGCCGACGACTGGCGGACCAAAATTCGTGAAGTGGCCGAGGGGCTGGTCAAGTCAAAAGGGTTGAGCCGAGGACCGCTGGGAGTGGATAAAGAACGGCTGTTGAAGGAATTGGGCAAGTACAAGCGGAAGATGCGAGATGATTTTTTCAACATCGAGCTGTATGCTGCGAATATCTGGCCTCGCTTGAAATTTATCCCCCGCGAGAACGCCGGCGCCACGCTGGCCGAAGTCACCAAACGCGGATCGAAGTTTGGGAAGATGATCAGCTCCCTGGACAAGGAAAAGTATTACTGCCGGTTCTTCGTTTTGCCCGACAGCTATGAAATCTACCTGGCGGGCCGCGAGGTCGCCGACCAGGTCGGTTTGCTGGCGGGTTGGGACCCGGTCGGGGAAAAATGGGAATACACGACCCACCTGGGGGGCCCCATCCTGTTCGGCCGCCGGCCTGACCCCAAGCCCAAGCCCGACTCCCCTCCGCCCCCGCCCAAACCTCAGAACGTCATCGACTGAGAACCCCGCCTTGCCGCGGGCCAAACCCCGTAAGACGGGCAACGCCCCTCAGCTTCTCAGCCACCGGCAGGCTCGCCCCGCCCCCAGCCATGGTCTGTCGGCTCACGCGCCATGACGGGACAGGCAATGCACCGCCATCGCGCCATCACGGGACAGGCAATGCACCGCTCACGCCCAAAGGCCTCTAAGGCACGGTCACGTCGAGGGTTAACAGCCCTGCCCTGCGCCCCATTGCATTGCCTGTCCCGTCAACGGAGGTCCATTGCATTGCCTGTCCCGTCAACGGAGGTCCGTCCACGGAGGTCGTCCCCGCAACGGAGGTCACCCAGAGACGTCTAACCGGTGTTGCCCACGGTCTCGCCGGTTGTCCCCCAAGCCTGCCCCGCCTGGCCCCCCGCCGCTGGCGCCCCCTGACTTCGCCCCAGGGCGGGGAGCGGTCCCAAAAAGACGACCCCCAGGCTGACAACCACCAACCCGCTCTGGCCACCCGCCAGGATCAGAAAATCGCCGGGCGGCAGCGGCTGTTCTCCCGCGAAAAGACGCATCACATACGGTTGCGACACCGCCAAACAGACGATTCCGTACGACACGATGCCGGCCTTGGCGATCCGCCACCCCCAACCGCCGGCGGCAAACACCCACAGCCACAGCAGAGCGAACAGGGCGTTATAGAGCCCTTGCACCGGCATCGCCGCAAAAAACTCCCACTCCGCGACACGCGCCGTCCACGCCCATCCCGATCGACCAAAGCGGATGAAGGTCAATCCGCAGGCCACGACCGTGCCCCATAAGATCAATGTCGAGAGCTTGTAGGTCGGATAGCGTCGCTGCCGGCGGTCCCCCTGGGGGTGACGGCCGGCGCGGAAGTTGTGGACATATCGATAAGGTACCATCACCAAGACGATGGCCAGCATCTGCACGGCCAGGGCCAGCGCCCACCCGGCCGAGACCGGGTCGCCTATCCCCCAAGGCAGCAGCCGGGTCAGGACATACCAGCTGGCGACCAGCACCAGCGGCGGGAGGGCAAACCGCAGGTACGAGCTGGATCGACTACTGACCGCCCACATCGTCGCGAGGGAACACTGGGAAAGCG
>WVZU01000346.1 GCA_011772275.1 Planctomycetales bacterium
CAGGCCATGCAATCTCAACCGCCGTGGATGTTGTAACGCTTGACAAGGAAAAGGTTTCATCACCCTGTGTTGCTCAGCAACACCACCAACACGGCATGGCATGTCGTGTGGTTTTCGCCGGTTCATCGAAAAGTTCACACGCCTCTGCCAGGGGCGCTACGGGCTGGCCTCGGGCGGCGTGTGGCGGCAAGGTCGAAAGTCCAGTGTGCCCAGTAGCTTGTGTCAGCCGGCCCGCTCGGCAAGGCGTGGTTTGGCCACCGGTTCCGCCCACCACCCGGCTGGCCCTCCTGTCACCGACTGCTCAACCTGCCTCGGCCCCCTGCAGAAACCGCATCGGCCGGAACTTTGACACCCGGATCGGCGTCAATTACGCTCATTGCATCCGAACTGTGCGTTAAAATAGGCGCAGGCTGACCTCAAAATGCCTATCAGTTGCTCTGGGAGATGAACCATTGATTCAAAGCAGCCCGGTCACGAAGCTGGATGCTCCTGTGGGAGCAAACGTGGCAGAGGTCTTCGCGCGGCACGTGGAGGACCATGGGGCCACCTATTTTGACCAGCAGCAAGCGCCGCGGGTAAGTCTCGTTCACCAGCGCGAACGCCAGAACTCCACGCTCTACTGGTTCGAGGCAGCCTTCCAGGACTGCACGCGCTGTGTGATTGTCAAAGTTCCTTACGGACGCATCCTTGCCAAGCAGACCAAGCGCGAGGGTCCGCCGTTGCCGGACGTGCCGCGGCTGTTCCCCAAATCCAGCCGCGAGGTCAAGTGTCACTTCGAGTACCTGGNNTCGAGTACCTGGCACTGGAACAACTGCAGGACCAGATGACAAAACGTGAGGATCCGCGCTTTGCAGCCATCCGCGCTCTGGACTACCTGCCCCAACACTATGCGTTGCTGATGGAGAAAGCCGAAGACCGCAGTCTGCGACAGCTATTTCTGCGGGTCAACCGCTGGCAGCGTCTGTTTGCACCGTTCAACCTGGAACCTGTCTTTCACAATGTGGGAGCGTGGCTGCGGATATACCATCACTTGCCGCCCTTGGCGCATACCCGACCCCGCAGCGATACGCGTGCCGATTATGTTTCCGGCGTCGGGATGCTGACGGACTACTTGTCGGGCTATGTAGCTAATCCAGCGCGGCTACGCGCTCTGCGAGATCGTCTCGCGGCGGTGGCGGAGGTGATCCTGCCCGAACGCCTGGCGCTGGTCCTGGGGCATGGCGACTTCGCCCCGCGAAATGTGCTTGTCGACAGCCGGCAACGCGTGACCGTCTTCGACACTCAGTCCAAATGGCAAGTGCCCTTGTTTGAGGACATCAGTCGCTTTCTGCATTCGGTGAAAGTCTCGGGCCCGCAAATGTCCAGCTACGGGTTACTGTACAGCTCGGCAGTGCTGCAACGCTATGAAGCCGCCTTCCTTCGCGGCTATTTCGCCACCGCCGAGATCCCGCTGGCCGCCATTCGACTGTTCGAGTGCCAGCATATTCTGTCGATGTGGACCTCGATCAACCATCACTATCAGCTCTCCCGAGGCAGCCGGCGAATCGTCAAAGGATGTCGTCTGGCTGTCTGGGGTAGCTACCTGTTATCAACCCTACAGAAGTACCTGGGCGAATTGGAAACAGCGAGCAGGCAGGCACCAGCTATGGGACATGTCTGCGGTCGTTAACCTGAGCGGATTTGGTGACGTAGCAGCACAAACATCGCAAGTATTTCAGCCTCAGGCTCTCCCGGATGTCTTCCAAGACTCTTCAAGAGAATGCGAATTCGCTGACAGCCCCCACCCGGCAGCAGCGCGGTCCCTGGTTTCGGCGGCACAAATTCCTTGCCCTGCTGTCCGTCAACCTTTTTCTGCTGCTGGCGTTAACGCTGCTGTTGGAGCTTGTTTTCAGACTGACCCTTCCCTACAGCCCGGGGTACTACCACGCCTTCAATCATCACAGCGACACCGAGCTTGAATACGAGTGGGGCCTGCTGAAGATCAACAGCCTGGGATTCGCCGACGAAGATTTCGATTTGAGCAAGACCGTCCGCATCGGTTACGTGGGGGACTCGGTAACCAACGGCGTTGGCTGCGGATATGGATACCGGTTTACCGAACTGTTAGAGAACGCGTACCCGGATTTCCTGCACGCCAATCTGGGAAAGTCAGGAAGTCGCATTACATCCTACGAGGGTATCGAGCAAACGTTGGATGTGACAGAACAGCTCGGTCTTACCACCGTTGTCTACGCCTTCAATCTGAATGACATTGTGCCCGACTCCTATGGCGGAAAGGACAGCGAGCAGCCGGCTGCGCGACGCACAAAGTTGTTTGTCAAGCGCTACCTCGACTGGCTCCGCGGCCGCAGCTACCTCTACTCCTCCCTCAGGTCAACTTGCAAAAGCTTGTTGATGAAGAGTGGGATCGGCATTCAAGGCTACCCGATGGCCGAGCTGTTTCCTCAAAGATATGAGGACACGGTCAAACAGGCCGCCCAACGCGTCAATCGGCTGCGATCCGAACTGCATGACAGAAATATCAAACTCGTCGTGCTGCTCTTGCCGTATGAGATGCAGATCTCTGAACGTGCCGAGAAAACCTACGCTGCCCACGACATCCAGTGGGATCCAGAGTTCATCTCGGGCGCCACTCAGCAGATGTTGATCCAAAACTTCGACAAAGATGTCCACTACATCGATCTCCTGCACGCCTTCGTCAATTCCCAGACATCCCGAGTTGCGAATGACGTCGGTGAGTACTTCGTTTATGACAAAGGCGACCGACTCGACTGGAATCATCCCAACCGCAAAGGGCACCGCAAAATTGCGGAATTCCTGATTCGACAAGATGTATTCGCCGGCCATGATCTTGATAGTCAATCGGAAAGACTCCAGCACTCGGCGCGAACAAAGTGAACCGCTCAGAGTGGCAGTGTGCGGCCCGCGAAGAAGAAGTGCGAGCGATTTGCACAGCCCCGCGCACAACAAGTAGGTTTGCGGTTCTCGACGCGTATGCGCGATCATCCATTCAGCCGATCCCCTCCGCCGGTCACGGCTGAGCCCAGGGTCGAAACGGCGTCCCCTCGTGCCAAAATGGGACTCATGGCGGGACAAGTTTCACTGTTCGAGCGGCGGAACCTGCTGAAACAACCGCCGCGGGCCAAGCACCCCGGCTGCTCAAGCCCGGCCCGTCTCGGAAACGTTGTCCCTTCGCTTCAGGANNCACCCCGGCTGCTCAAGCCCGGCCCCAGGCGGAAAGGCTGTCCCTTCGCTTCAAGATCGCACTCAGCAGCCGGGGTGCTGAAACAACCGGGGTGCTGAAACAACCGTCGCCCAAAAAGGACGAACAACGGGACAGGCCATGCAATCGCAACCGCCGCGGGTGTTGTAACGTGTGACCGGGAACAGGTTTCGTCACCCTGTGTTGCTCAGCAACGCCACCCACACGGCATTGCACCTGATGGCACGCCCAAGCCGAACAGGCCGACCTTGCAGGTGGGTTCGGTTTCATTTGCCGGCCTGGGGCCCGACATCGCTGTGCACCACGTGGTGGATGCTGATGCCCAGTTTTTGGATCTTGGTGCGGAGGGTTGTCCGCGTGATCCCCAGGATTTTTGAGGCATCGGCCTGTTTCCCCTTGGTTGCCGTCAACACTTTGCTGATCAGCTTCTTTTCCAATATGGCGACGGCTTCGTCATAAAGGTTTTCCGCGCCGGCCTGGATACGTTGATCCAGGAAAACTTCCCAGGCATCCGCTGGTGACGAGGGGGAGACGCCGGGGGTGGCAGTGGCACCCGTTGCGTGGACGACTTGGGGCAGCGCATCGGCGAATAGGACCGGTCCGGTCGTATCCAACACGGCCTGACGAATAACGCTCTGCAACTCCCGCACGTTCCCCGGCCAGGAATAGCCTCGCAGGACTGCCATGGCTTCGGGCGAGACGCCGCGGACTTTTTTGTTCAGGTCCTGGTTGGCAGCCGCCAGGAAATGATCGACCAGCAGCAACAGGTCGTCGCCCCGGTCGCGGAGCGGCGGCAGATTGATTGTGTAGCCGTTCAAGCGATAGTAAAGGTCGCCCCGAAACTCGTTGTCGGCCACCATCCGCTCCATATTACGGTTGGTGGCGGCGATCACGCGGACGTCGGTTTCGATGGTTTCATTGCCGCCCAGGCGTTCAAAACGTTGTTCTTGCAGGATCCGCAACAGTTTGCTTTGCAACGGTGGCGACATGTCACCGATTTCGTCCAGGAAGAGCGTTCCCCCGTTACATTGTTCAAAGCGGCCCACGCGCCGTCGGTCGGCGCCGGTGAACGCTCCCTTTTCGTGGCCGAACAGTTCGCTTTCCAGCAGCGTTTCGGGAATCGCCGCGCAGTTGACGGCCAAAAAAGGTCCATGACGGCGGGTGCTGTGCTGGTAAAGCGCGCGGGCCACCAGCTCCTTGCCAGTCCCGCTCTCCCCGCGGATCAACACGGTCACGTTTTGGGCCGCGACCCGACCAATCGCCTTGTAAACAATCTGCATCGACGGGCAGCGGCCGACCAGCACATCGCCCAAGGGCGCGTCGCGGGTGTTCAGCGGATCGATCTCCACCGCTTCCACCATCACCCGTCGGATGTCAAACGCGCGCTGCACAATTGCTTTGACTTGCGAAAAGTCGAGCGGCTTGGAAAGATAGTCAAGCGCCCCTTGTTGCATCGCTTCGATCGCTGTCGACGCGGTACCGCCGGCAGTAATCAAGACGACCGGTAGCTTGGGGTCGATTTCGCGAATCCTGGCATACACCTCTAAACCGGGCTCGTCCGGCAATAGCAAATCAATAAAAACGGCATCCGGATGCGATTCCTGCACCAACCGGATTCCCTGCTCGCCATCGGTAGCCGTCAGCAGCTGAACATCTGGCTGCTGCTGAAAAGCCCGCTGAAACGTGTGAACGACGGATCGTTCGTCGTCGATGACCAGTAGTCTGGGCACGGGCAAGGCTCTCCGGGAAAGGTGAGAAATTGTCGCGGTTGCGTATCTATTTTCCTGGAATCGGGTGACGGGTCAACGGCGGCAATTTGTCGGTTTTGCGGGGCAGTTTCTTGACGAGCGGGAAAAATGCCAGGTGGGGT
>WVZU01000139.1 GCA_011772275.1 Planctomycetales bacterium
CCGTGCCGCGTCCGACGACGATCGCATCCATACGGCCGCGGAGGCGATGGACGATCTGACGCGACGGCTGGGAGGAGATCCATTGGCTGTGCCCGGTCCGGGCAGCGATTTTTCCGTCCAGCGTCATGGCCCACTTGGCGATGACCCAGGGTCGGCCTGTCTCGACGAGTTTAAAATACGGCGCATTCAGCTCGCGGGCATCTTCTTCCAGGACGGGGCTGCAAACTTCGACGGCGGCCGACTGCAGCTGGTCGATCCCACCTCCGTCAACCTGTTGGTAGGGGTCCCCGGCAGCGATCACGACCCGCCGGATACCATGTTCGATAATGGCCTTGGTGCAAGGTGGCGTTTTTCCCTGGTGACAGCATGGTTCCAGGGTCACATACATGGTCGCGCCGCGGGCCGCTGTGCCGGCCTGACAAAGCGCTTCGACTTCCGCGTGCGGTTGGCCAAAGGCGGTGTGATAGCCCTGGCCCACCACCTGCCGATCGCTGACGATCACGCAGCCGACCATGGGGTTGGGTTCGACGCGACCTTGCCCTTGAGCGGCTAATTCGAGGGCCCTCAGCATGAANNCCCCACGTCGGGTGGGGAGGGGGAAAAGGGGGAGGCAGGGCCGGCATGACCGGCCACCCGGCTGTTCCCCCTATTCTTGCAGATTTGCCCCGGCTTCAGTAGCCGATTAAAAATCGGGGGTCCAGATGGCGGACTTCTTTTCCTGGCCAGCGGTCGCGGACTGGGGAGTCCAGATTTCGGACGATTTTTCTGGCCGACCGATTTCTTCCTCCTTGCCCGCGGCTGCCGGTTGACCCGCGGCAGGTTCGCCGGAGCTGGCTTGCAGATGTTGGAACAGACCCAACACCGCGTCTGCAACGCCAGGCTCGTGCCAGTAATTGGTCCGCAACAGATTCAACACGCGTTCAAATTCGTCCCGCTCACCCCGTATCATTCGCAATTCCAGTTCGGCGACATACCACGGTGCCAGCGACTCTCCTGCCTCACTGGCGGCTTGCCGGGCGTTTTCCAGGTGTTGCAAGGCTTGTTGGCTATCGTGTTCGATGCGGGCCAGCAGACCGTACACGGCCGACCTTTTGATACGGTCGTTGTCCCGCAGGCTGTCGCGAGATATCAGTTCAGGCCCCAAACGGCGAATGGCGGGATACAGCATGGAGGCCACGCTACGTTGATAGCAATCGATCAACTGCTGGTCGGTCAGCTTGTCTGGCAGGAGTCGTTCCAGTCGCGTGACCGGCAATTTGGCGACATCGATTCCGGTCGGGTCGATGGGTTCGATTTCCGGCAAACCCAGCTCGCGTCGCAGTCCATTAAAATCCTCTACTGATTGTGGTTCATCGCGTGCCATTTGCAGCAGGAGGATAGCGGCCAGCAGCTTGGGACGGTAGGCAGTGTCGGCGGCCGCCTCGCGGGGCGTCTTGCCGTCCAGCATGGGGTTAGGCAGGCTGGTCCAGACGTTCCGCAGGATGTGGTCGCGTTGCTGGAGCAGCAATGCGGCTCGATGTGCCGGCGGGGTATCGGCGGGGAATCGCCAGTTCCAGGTCAGCGCGACCTGTAGCCTGGTAACCTGGGTCAAAGCTGTTTGCTGGTCGGCATCTGCCAGGGCGTCGCCGGCCAGTTCGCGCAGCGTTTGGCATGCGTTGGCGAAGCGGTCATCCTGATAGAGGACGTATTCGAGTCGCGGTTTACGGTCGGTCTCGCGTCCGAACAGGTAGGCTTGGCCCAGTACGATCGGTACATCGTTGCGGGCCAGCCCCACGCCGCTGGCGGGCATGGGCCGGTCCAGAATCCAAAATGCTGCTTGGGGAGGTGGTTGGCCTGGTTCTGTGGGCGCGAGCGCGTCCGGCTGGACGCGGGCCGCACGCTGGGCGGTGTTGAGTTTGCCAAGCAGGTCTTCCTGGTCGTGGACGGGATAGGTTACGCTGAGCAGATCGACCATTTCCTGTGGAAGGTTGGTGTCGATCAGATGGGCAATGGCGCAGGCCTCGACGGCGTCATCGATGGCAACGTCCTCTAGCGAAGCGTACTTTTGCCAGGCGGCGACGGCGGCATTGGTGTCCGCCAGCCAACTTCGCAGTACAGAAAGGTTCTTCCAAACGGCCGGTGCGTTGTGTGATTTTTCGACCAGCGCCGCCAGCTTCTGTTCGGCCGCTCGCCAGGCCCCGCGCGCGGCCAGATTGCAAGCCTCCTGGAATGGCTGCAGCCAAGGTACCTTCGGTGGCGGTTCTTCCAGCCTGAGGTCTTGTTTCAGCAGCTGCGGCACATCGGGGGAGGCGATCAACGACGCGAGGAGCCGCATGACGTCGGCATCTGTTCCACCGGCAATATTGGCCTGCAGCAGCAAATGGGCTCGTCCAGCCAGGATCTCGCCGTCTTGCACCAGGCTTTCGCCGACAAAACCGACTGCCGCGTAGACCCGCGTCGGCATGTCCTTGCCTGAAATATTCTGCAGTGCGCGTTGCAACGGCGCCACCGCCGCTCGACCCTCCTCGGTCGACGCCATCTGGATCGCTCGTTCTGCCAGGGCAACCGGGTTGTGGGGGTGAACCGTGTCGAAGCGGTTCAGCGTTTCCTTTAGCTGGTCGTCCCGTTCGAGTTCGCTTAACAACAACGTCTTGACGGCCAGCAGACAGGGTCGATCCGGGTATTTGGCCAGCGTTTTTTCGACGTGTTCCAGGCAGGCGAGCCGCTGTTCGCCGCTGAGCATCTTGTCGATGGTCTGCAAGTCGTTCAGCAGTTCGTTGCAGCAGAACTTGATTTTCTTGCCGGTCCCTCCCGGGCAAATCGTGTAGCGATCCAAGGACATGAAATTTTGGCCGATGGTTGGGGTTGTTTGGGTGGCTAAGAGTTCGGGCGTCCAGGTTGGTCCCGGTCAGGCGGCCCGCGCCGCCCGTTTTTTGGCAATCAGTGCCAAGAGGTCTTTCTGAGGGTCGGCAAACTTGGCGATCCCTTCGTCCATCAGGGTGTCTTCCAGGTGTTGCATGTCCACCTGAGCGTCGATTTCCGACAGGATCTCTGCCGCCGGCAGCAGGTCCACCTGGCGAGTGAAGGGCTCGGAATGCGAGGCGACGTAGTCATTGGTGGCCGGCGGATTGGTCTCGATGTCACTTCCGGCAAACGCGCGAACGTACCTGTCCGGCGTGTGTTCAGGATTCTTGGTACCCGTGCTGGCAAAGATGATTTCCTGATCCAGCGGGCAGGGCTTGTCGGCCCAGAATTCCCGGTTGTCGATCCATATCCGTTTGGCGTTCACAATACCGACCATTCCCTGAGCGCGGGCGGACAGCTGGGAAAGGTGCTGAGCCGTATAGACGTCGACGCGCGAGACAAAAATGCTGTAGACGCTTTTGAATCGATCGAGGCCGTCCGTGCGACGTTGAGCTCCGCGCCAGATGGCATCGCGGGCAGCCTGGTACTGGCGGAGGGTGAAGATCAGCGTGACGTTCAGGGTCAGGCCCGCTGCCGCCAGGTCTTCCAGGGACGCCAGCCCGGCGGCGGTTGCCGGAACCTTGATCATGCGGTTTTTATGGCCGCGCGCCCACTGCCGGGCCAATTCGACATAGCGGCGGACCCGCTGCTGGTGTGGCGGACCCAGCTGTTCGTCCTCCAACAGAGGGTCGACTTCAAAGCTGACGTATCCGTCGTTGCCGGATGACTCTTGCCAGACGGGCAGGAAAACATCCTGAGCCTGGCGGACAAGGTCGTCGGTCATCTGCCAGGCGATCTGTTCGTCGTTCAAGCCTGCAGCGATCAACGCGTCGAGCTGCTGGTCGAAGCGGCCCGAGTTGATCAGGTCCGAAACGATGACCGGGTTCGAAGTCGCCCCCGTAGCACCTACGGCTCGGCTCGATACGACCAGCTGGGGATCGACCGAGTCGAGCCAGAGTTTTGTGCCGGAAGCGATCAGGGATTGGAGAGACATGGCAGGGCTCCGGGTCTGGATTGGGCGTCAGGCTTTTTGTCGGACCGGGGGGGCCGTTGCTATCAGTGATGGCTCAAAACGATCGGCACCCTTCGGTCTGGCAAGGACCGCTGGAAATGTGTCTCCTGCCAGCGGCCGTTCCAAATTATATCCGATTGGGCGGCTGGGGCAGGATGGCCGACGAGGGCAGTTTGCTGGCATTTTTCCAATTTTTTGGATTATTCCTGGTGCCGGGCCTGGAAATGACCGATTAGGCATCTGACAGCCCACCACCACCAGGCGTGGGCATCTTCGTTAGCAACTGTTGGGGGGCCAACTGATGCGGAGCCATGATCGGTGTTGCGACCGACCACTTCCATCCTGGCGTTTTTGGCCCTCTTTCTGTGGGGCGTAGCTGGCGGGGTCCTCGCGCAACCGGCGGCCACGCCGGGGGACCAAATACCGCCGCTGGAACTGCCGAAGCCCGACGTCGATAACGGCGGTATGGGCGATCTGAGCGACGAAATTCCCGATCTGGGCGATGCCCCGTCGGAGCAACTGCCCGACCAGCTGGAGGAAGAAGCCGGGGCGGGTGACGGGTTGCAGAGCGTGCTGGATGAGGCGGATCCCGAGCGGCTGTTTGATGGCTACGGATCTGAGCAGGAGCATGGCGACGAGATCCTGGTGGACTACTTGGCGCCCATCTATAGTTCTGGCGAATGGCTGAACTGCGGCCGCTGGTTAGCCAATCTCGATTTCATATTGCTGTGGCGTTCGATCGGCCAGGAAACCTTACTGGGCGAAGATGCGGTCCAAGACGCCACTGGCGCGATAACAGCCCGTCGGCCGTTATCGACCGCCAACGTGGGATTCCGCATCACCCCGGGTGGTCGTTTTCGACTTGGCAAGTTCCTGATGCGGGATGTGTATAACCGCGACGTGATTACCGAAATCGAATACTTCGGCATTGTGGACTTCCAAGTGGGTACACAGCTGGCGGGGATCGGGAACCTGGGAATTCTGACCGCCTTCGACCCATTTTTTTCTCCCGGCACCTTATTTATTCCCACGATTGGCGGATTTAATAATGCGACGTTCCAGCGCTTCGAATACAGTTCGGACTTGAACAGCTTTGAAATCAACACGCGTCTTCAACATCGGTTGGGTCGCGATCGCCTGGTCGCCATGCCGGACGGGACGTGGAGTCGCCAGTTGGCCAGCGGTTTGGTAACCGCCTACTTTGCAGGGTTGCGGTACATCAAGGAGCGCGAGAACCTGACCTGGACCAGCCGCGCCAGCGGGGTTCCGCTGGACGTTTTTCGTGGCGACTACATGATCGACACGGTAAACGAACTGGTGGGCTTGCAGATTGGCGGCGATGGGCGGTTGCAGTACAAAAACTTCAACGCGACTCTGCGGACGAAAGCTGGCGCGTATGTGAACTTTGGGGACTCGCAACGGTTTATTCTAAGCAACGATCCCACGCCGGGACGCGTGGTTTTCAACCCGCCTTTGCGGACCAAGCAACAGGATGAAGTGCTGGCGGTCTCTATCGAAGCGAGTTTGAGGGGTGCTTACCACTTTAACCCGAACCTGACATTTCGGTTGGGTGGCGACGTGATGTTGCTGCATGGGCTGGCCCTGGCCCCGGAACAGCTGACTTTTGAACCAAGCCGGGGTCGCATCGACCTGAATGGCAATGTCCTCTTTGCAGGTGTCACCGCTGGAATCGAGCTGATTTGGTGATGGAACGGCCTTATTTTTTTGCGCGTAAATCGCTGGTCATTTTGCTGGCGGCCGTCTTCCTGTTGCCCATCGCTCTGCGGAGTGCGCGGATCGCGTTGGAGAACAACAAGAACGACGTCACCGAATGGCTGCCGGACGGTTTCGCGGAGACCAAGGACCTGGACTGGTTTCGCGAGCATTTTCTGGGCGAACAATTCGTCGTGATCAGCTGGGATGGCTGTACGCTGGCTGATCCCCGGGTCGAGATGCTGGCACAGAAGCTGGTGCCGTCGGTCGAGACGGCTGACAACGAACGTCAGCGTGCCTTTTTCAAGAAGGTCACGACGGGGCCCCGCGTGCTGGCGCAGATGACCGATCCTGAGGGCAGTCTGAAGCTGAGCGAAAAGGAGGCCAAGCGGCGGCTGACGGGGACGCTGATCGGGGCGGACGGCCAGACGACGTGTGTGCTGGCCACCTTGCACGAAGCCGCCGCCGCCTTGCGCGACCTGCGGTCCGGCATCGGCCGCTCGTGGCCGCTGACCCAGATCCTGATGGGTCGCGAGGACGGCATCCTGTACCAATTGGCCGTCAAGGAATGTGCGATTTCGCGTCCATCGATTCACATGGGTGGCCCCCCGGTCGACAACGTGGCGATTGACGACGAGGGCGAAATTACGCTGATGCGGCTGGTCGGGCTCTCCGCGCTAGTCGGGCTGTGCCTCTCCTACTACTGTTTCCGCAGCAAGCGGGTGACGCTGATGGTATTTTGCTGCGGCGTGTATGGCGCGGCCGCCAGCCTGGCGATCGTCTTCTTTACCCGCGGCACCGTGGATGCCGTCTTGATGTCGATGCCCTCGGTGATCTACGTGTTGGGGATATCCGGCGCCATCCACCTGGTCAATTACTACATGGATGCCGTGAGGGAGTCGGGGCAGGAGGGAGCTGCGGGCAAAGCGCTGCGTCACGGCTGGTTGCCCTGTAGCCTGGCTGCGGTCACTACGGCATTGGGACTTGGCTCGTTGGTGACCAGCGCAGTCGTCCCGATCCGTAAATTTGGCAGCTACACGGCCCTGGGTGTCTTGTTTACCCTGGTGATCCTGTTCATGCTCTTGCCGGCCCTGCTGCAATTGTGGCCCCCCCCACGTCGCAGAAAAGTTACCGCTCGACCCCTGGACCAGTCCCAGCAGGGCCCCTGGCCGCAGCTGCTGGACCGCCTGGCCACTTGGGTTGTGGGCCGCCACGTGCTGGTCACGGCGGTGTGTTCGGTCCTGATGGCCATTCTGGCGGTAGGCCTGTTGAAAACCGAGACTTCCGTCCAGTTGCTGAAATTGTTTCACAGCAAGGCGGACATCATCCAAGACTACACGTGGCTGGAACAGCATCTGGGCAACCTGGTGCCGATGGAGGTGGTGATACGCGTGGATCCTTCCCGCATGCGGGATGCAGAAGACCCGTTGATGTCGGAAGACGGACGTTACCGCTTGACGTTCCTGGAACGGATGGAATTGGTCGAAGCGGTGCAGGAGTATGTCGAACGGTTGCCGGAAGTCGGTCGTGCGTTGTCGATGAATACCTTTGCCCCGGTCTTGCCAGCCAAGGCCGCCAGCCTGGCCGCGTTCACAGAGCGGTCGGGTTTCAATGCGGGCCTGGCCCACCACCGTGAGGAGTTTCTGGCGGGGGAGTATTTTCGGGTCAGCGAGGACGGCGAGGAGCTGTTTCGCATCAGCGCGCGTCTGGCGGCGTTAAGCGACGTGGATTACGGCCATTTTGTGGATGACATTCAGGGGGTGGTCCGGCCTGTCCTGGCGGCCTATCGGCAGCGGGACCAGATCCTGGCCGAACTGGGCACCGACCGTGGCTCCTATCGCGGAAAGAAAGTATGCGTTGTCGGCGTACCCCGCTGGAAGCGTCCCACCAAGGTCCAGCCGGAAAGGCCCGTCAAGGGGCCCGCGGACGTGCATCCCACCACCAGCCAGATCCTGGCGGGTACGCTGCACGATGCGTTACGGGTGGCCGGCGTAAAGGTGACACCGATTTACGAAGCGGCGGCTGAGCAGGATGCGACCCATTTCATTCGCGCGGGGGACGACAATCCCAAGGCGCGGGAATTCTTCCGCAAATTCGACCTGGTCTTTATTGCCAGCGATCATCCGTCCGTTTCCTCGCGGTTTATCACGCGGCATGCCCGCGCGTACCTCGACGCTCGTCAGTTCGATCCGCTGACGGTCGATCCTCAGGAAGAAGTTGCTTCGGGCCTGTGGCCGATCTATACCGGCGTGGTACCGCTGGTCTACAAGGCTCAGCACGAACTGTTGCACGGACTGGTGGAGAGTATCGGTCTGGCTTTTGTGTTGATATGTATCGTGATGATCGCCATCCTGCGTTCGCTGTCCGCCGGGCTGCTGTCGATGATTCCCAACGTTTTTCCGGTAGTGATGGTCTTCGGCTTCATGGGTTGGGCAGGGATTCTGGTAGATATCGGCACGATGATGACGGCCAGCGTGGCGATGGGTGTGGCGGTCGATGACACGGTTCACTTCTTGACCTGGTTCCGCCGCGGTATCCTCAGCGGGTTGGATCGCCGTGGTGCGGTCCGTTTGGCCTATTCCCGCTGTGCGACGGCGATGATCCAAACGACGATTATCGGCGGGCTCGGTTTGGGAGTTTTTGCCCTCAGCACCTTCACCCCCACTCAACGGTTCGGCTACTTGATGATTGTCTTGCTGACCGCCGCGCTGGTCGGGGACTTGCTCTTTTTGCCCGCGCTGCTGGCCGGGCCGGTGGGACGCTTCTTTACCGGTCGCCTGCAACGCCAGGTGGTACGCCGATCGGTGCCGGAGGATGTGGAGCCGCCGTCCCACGGCGTTCCCACGCCGCATTTCTTGACCTCGCCCCAGCCAGCCTCGTCACGGACGCCGTCCTCCGGGGCCGATCCGCCGAGGTCGACGTCTAGCGGCTAAGAGGTGACTGAAAAGCAACTTCGAAATCTGGCGCTCGCGCCGTGCAGATTCATGACGGGAACCGGAGCAAGCGGAGCGAACAAACGATAAGAATCTCTGTCGTCTTTGTTGTCTCCTTGTGCAATCGATCCCTGAGGCACTTGTTCCTGCAGTTGCCTGTCTGGATTTGTCATCTCCGGTCAAAATGAGGAAGTTGTTTTTGAGTGTTTGCTGGGATAGGTTCAGCGGGCGGGGTCCATCGGCGGGCCGCTTGGCCGGGCACCGCTGACGCCATTTTGATTTGCTCTCGATTCGTGACATTCTGCAACTGGCCATTTTCGGCAGTTGGAAGGCTTTAGCCACCGTTCTGGTGGGCCAGGTCAACTGCTGGAGGCAGCCGCCTGGTTCCCGCCACCGGCCTGCTGTCTTCCTTGTCCCTGGCCCGTTCGACGACCGCGGCGTCATACCGCCGTGGACAACCAGCTTCTGGCCGCTGCCGACGGAGGTTCTTTGGCTGGCTGGCTGGCTCGTATTCAGCCGCGATGGGCTGCAACTGTTGGCGATCGTCGACGTTGTGGACTCTCCTTTTCGCGCCTCCCCGTTGTTTACCTTCCTTGCCGCATCCGCCCTTTTCGCGCCACCCTTTTTCGTAGCCGCCTTGTCTGGTGGCAACCCGGTCTGGCGGCAACCCGATCGCCTCCTCCGGGCCGATCGAGCGGCCCCGGACCAGGGCCACATGGCCTTCCACAGCAAACGACCATCTTCTGGTCTTGGGTTACGTGCAAACTGCGGGCTGGCTTTTCGGACTTGGGCAAGTGGATCTGACAATGTCAGGATCAACAAGTTAAGATGAACGCATTGTTTGACCGTTTGGAGTGCGATGGTATTTCCTTTGTCCTTGGCGCCGTTCGAAGAGTACATGCTGGTCGACGATCGACCGACATGGCCGATGAACTTTTTTTTCCGGCTTCATTTCGACGGCCACTTCGACCGTTCGTGGCTGGAGGGCGCTTTTCGGCAAGGCGTGGCACGCCATCCTTTGTTGTCTGCGCATGTGCGGCCCGCCGCTGGAGGTCATTTTCAGTGGGTCCAGAATCTGCAGGGGTCACCGGCGATCCGCTGGCGGACGCCAGACGCTGGCGGGGAACGCATCGCGGCCATCGATTTACAGCGCGAGGGGGGCGTGCGTATCTGGGCGACGGAAGGCGCGGGGCGGACCGAACTGCTGTTGCAGTTTCACCACAGTTGTTGTGACGCGGTCGGCGCGTGCCGCTTCATCGATGACCTGCTGCTCTGTTACTCAGCCGCGCAAAAGGCAGAGGAAGCGCAAGCCGGCCTGCAGAGTACGGACTCGGCACGCCTCGTATCGCGCGCGGCGCACGGTGCCACCGGCTGGCAGCTGGCTCGCATTGCAAGCAAACAGGCGGTGGGCCTGTTGCGCGCCGGCAAATTCTTGATGCGCAAAGCGGTCTCCCTCAAGCCGCTCACGGCCGAAATGCTTGCCGAATCCTTGCCGGCGGACTACCCCAGCAGTTGCGAACATGTTTTCGACGTCCGGCAAACCGCAGCTCTCCAGGCGAGCGCTCGGCAGGCCGGCACGACGGTCAATTGCCTGCTGGTGCGGGATTTGTTTCTGGCCATGGACGCGTTTCGTTCCCGGCGTCAGTTGAGCCGCCAGGAGGATTGGCTGCGGCTGGCGGTGCCGGTGGATATGCGGTTGAGCGGTGATGAGCGGCTGCCGGCGGCGAACGTGGTGAGCATGGTGTTTCTGGACCGGCACCCCCAAGATTGTGCCGATGCCCAGCGGTTGTTGCAAAGCGTCCACGAGGAAATGCAGATGGTCAAGGACCGGCGGCTGGGCCTGACATTCCTGTTATCGTTGCGCTACAACCGCCAACTGCCCGGTGGGGTCGGCCGGCTGCGCCGCCGGACAGAAAAGGGGCATTGTCAGGGCACCGGGGTGATCAGCAACCTGGTCAGACCCTGGGCAGCGTCCACCTTGCGGCGCGACGACGGCAGGCTTGCCGTGGGAGACGTCGTCTTGCGACAAGTGGACTTTTTGCCACCCTTGCGGCCGTACACGTCCGTGGCGATCGGTGCCTTGACGTATGCCGATCGGCTATGTCTGGCCCTGCATTACGACTCGCGGGTACTGGACCGCGCGGAGGCTGTCGAGCTGTTGGGGGCCTTGGAGGGCTTTTTGCAGCAATCGATGGCGGCAACTTAGGATTCGGCTGGGGAAAAGCTGGCCGCTTGCAGATCGAGGGGCCAAATTACAGGACACGGAATGGAGCACGCAGCGCGTGCCAGCTTGATCATCAGTGATGGCGCGTCCTGAATCACTCCCCCTC
>WVZU01000403.1 GCA_011772275.1 Planctomycetales bacterium
CCTCACTCCATCACTCCCTCACCCCATCACTCCCTCACTCCCTCACCCCCAGCCGACGGCGGCCGGGGCGGGAACGAGTTCATGCCATCCTGCGGGCGGGGTGCGGGGTGATTTTGGTGTAAAGCGGCGGTGGGGTGAGGATGTTTGGCCGAAGTCGTTTCCCGGCAACGCCAGGCGAAGAAGGGGTGGTACGGGTTGGGGTGAGTGGGGTGGCGGGTTGCAGTTGCCTGGTGGGGGAGGGGGGGGGGGGTATGGAGGCTGGCTGCTGGCCCGGTGGTTAAAGTCAGGGGGCTGAGCGGTTAGAATGGCTGCGGGATTTTGCTGGCGGTCGACGCATCTGGCGGTACGGCCCGCGGTCGTTGCTGCTTGGCGGCGACAGACGCGGGCCCTTTTTTAGGAAACCTCCATGAAAAACAAGCTGACGATGAAGTACCCTTCGTCCTGGTGGGCGGCAAGGTGGCGGGAGGCATTGCCTTCGGGCAACGGCACCATCGGGGCGGCTGTGTACGGGGGGGTGCACGACGAGATTGTGATGCTGAACCATGAGGATCTTTGGCATCGAGTGCATACCCCGGAATTGCCGGACGTCAGCGAAAAGTTACCGGAGGTTAGAAGGCTTCTGGAAGATCGAGCATTCGACGCGGCCGATCGCCTGTTGGCGGACGAGTTTGATTACCGTGGCTATCATCCCAAGATCGGCACCCCGTTGCCGCTGGCGGATTTGAAGATCAAGATGCCGGTCCATCACGGTTTTCGCGATTACCGGCGGACGCTGGACATGGAAACGGGCGAGATCACCGTCTCTTGGATGGATGGCGACACGTCGTTCCGGCGCCGCTTGTTTGTATCGAGACCAGAAAACGTCGTGGTGATGGAGGTTTACAGCAGCGACGGCTCGTTGGAACTGGACCTAACCTTCGATCTGCACGATCGAACGGACAATCGGTCCGCGAAAGGCAATGTCGCGGTGTTGCCCGAGTATCTGGAGGTGAAATCGGACGCCGCCGGCTGGATCCGTTACGCTGCTCACAACGATGACGGCACCGATTTTGGAGCGGTGGCCAGGGTGATCCCGTTCGCGGCGGACGCCGCCGCCGAGACGGTGCCGCGCATGGTCGCCCAAGAGGGTCGCCTGCACATCCAGGATGCTCAGCGGGTCCTGCTGGTGATCGGGCTGTTCGTGCGGGGCAAACGGCGATCGGCCTGGCCCAGGCTGAAGCGCCGGCTGGAGAAGGTGACCCCGGATTACCCGTCGCTGCTGGCCCCGCACGCGGCCGAGCACGGCGAACTGTTTGCTCGCGTGCAGCTGGACCTGGGCGGCCAGGCGCAGGATCACGGCCTGTCCAATGAAGAGCTGCTGCTGGACGCCTACCAGGGCCAGGCGTCCACGGCCCTGGTGGAAAAGATGTGGGCCTACGGCAGGTACCTGCTGATCGCCAGCTCGCGGCCGGGCGGCCAGCCCTGCCCGCTGCTGGGGAAATGGTGCGGCGAGTATATCGGCTACTGGACCTTCAACATGGTCAATGAAAACCTGCAGATGATCTACTGGCAGGCCCTGCCGGGCCAGCTGGCCGAAACGATCTTGCCGGTCTTCGATTACTTTGAACGGTTGATGGACGACTTCCGCGAGAACGCTCGCAAAGTGTACGGCTGTCGGGGAATTTACATCCCTGCCGTGACGACGCCCCCCTCGGGGCTGTTGAAAACGATCAAGCCGCACATTATCCACTGGACGGGTGGCGCCGCCTGGGTCGCTCATCATCTGTACGACTACTACCTCTACACGGGCGACGAAACGTTCCTGCGCCAGCGGGCGTTTCCCTTCCTGCGCGAAACGGCCCTCTTCTACGAAGACTTTTTCACACTGGACGCCTTGGGCTATTACCACAGCGCGCCGTCCAATTCGCCCGAAAATACCCCGGGGAATTTCTGGGATGGCAAGGGGATGGGCTCCCGCATGGAAACGACCGTCAACGCCACAATGGATTTCGCTCTGGCCAAGGAGGTCCTGACCAACCTGCTGGAAGCGGCCGAGGTCCTGGGGCACGACGCAGAGGAAACGGCAAAATGGCAGGAAATGCTCAAGCGGATCCCGCCGTACCAGATCAACGACGATGGCGCGATTAAAGAATGGATGGTCCCCTACTTTACCGACAACTACCATCACCGTCACCAGTCGCACATCTACCCCGTATTCCCGGGACGGGAAGTGATGCCGTCGTCCGATCCGGAACTTTTTCATGCCTTTGAAGTGGCGATTCAGAAGCGGCTGGAGATCGGGATCAGCGAGCAGACCAGCTGGTCGCTGGTCCACATGGCGCACGTCTATGCCCGCATGAAAAACGGCGACATGGCCCTGAACTGCCTGGACCTCATGTCACGCGCCTGCATCATGAACAACTTCTACACCTCGCACAACGATTGGCGCCAGATGGGGATTGGCGTGGACATGCACTGGGCCCCTTTTCAGATCGATGCGAACATGGGCTGGACTTCCGCTATCCAGGAAATGCTGCTCTTTTCCCTGCCCGGCAAGCTCCAGCTGCTGCCGGCCCTGCCAGACCACTGGAACCAGGGCTCGATCCACGGATTGATGGCGCGGGGAGGGGTGCGGGTATCGATGGAGTGGGATCGCCAGGCCGAACAGCTGCGAGCCGAACTGTGTTCGCAGGGCAAAGCGCAGCAGGTTGAGCTGGAGCTACCTTTTGGCGAGCGGCGAAAGTTGCAGCTGGACCTGCCCGCAGACCAGGTGCATGTCCTGTCTGTGGACAAGACAGGTCTTCGTGAACCCTGCGGGGTGGCAACGAACCAGTAAGTGAGGCGAGGCAGGCACGATGCATTGGATTGATTGGACGGTTGTCGGGCTGTTCCTGGTTTCCATGGTCCTGATCGGCGTCTATTTCAGCCACCGGGCGGGGAAGAACGTCGATTCGTTCTTTGTCTCGGGGCGGACGCTGACATGGTAC
>WVZU01000425.1 GCA_011772275.1 Planctomycetales bacterium
TGCCTGACTGGCCGACCCTGGCGGAGGTGGAACGCGAACATCTTGCCAGGACGTTGAAGGAGACGTTTTTCAATCAGAGCGCGGCTGCCCGCCTGCTGGGAATCGATCGCAAACAGCTGGCTCGCAAGATCAAAAAATACGATCTGAATATGCCGCGGCGTGCCCAGGGCCGTCCGTTCCAGGTCTGAAAAAAACACCTTTTTATCGCGATCGATTGTCCGCGGACGTTGACCAGCCTTCTGCTGCGGGTTGGTCTCTTCCTGCTCGCTGGTCGGGTGGTCCGCCTCCCACCGGCGGCTGGCCCGGGTTTCTCATCAACTTCTTGGCCATCCCTCAACAGATGGCTGGTGAGCAATGCGGGCGGCCGCCTCGTNNGCCGCCTCGTTGCTGAATCACAACCTGCACCAGCAAACGCTCCCAAATGCTGGGACAAGCCTCCCAAGCCGGAGCCCGCAGCATGGCCTCTCCCTTGTTCGGGCCGCGCGTTTTGTGATCGCGTGTTCACGTTCCAGCCGGTGCTCAGGCCTGGTCCCATTGGCCGCGCCGGATCAGCTGCCGCAATTGGGGCAGCAGTTGGCTGGCCGCCCGCGCGCGATGGCTGAGCACGGCCTTGGCCGCGGGGCCCATTTGGCCGAAGGTGCGATGGTATTCGCGGATCTCGAACAGGGGATCGTACCCGAAACCATCGGTTCCGCGCGGCTCGAACAGAATTCGGCCCTGGCAAGAGGCCTCGCTTTCCGCGCGGACCTGGCCCTGCGGGTCGCACAGCGTCATGTGACAGGTGTAGTGGGCCGTCCGTCGCTCCAACGGCATCTCTTGCAGCTGCTGCAGCAAATGGCGGTTATTGGCTTGGTCGGTCGAGCCCTCGCCGGCGAAACGGGCCGAATAAATTCCCGGAGCCCCGTTCAGTGCGTCGACGCAGATCCCGCTGTCCTCGCCCAGTACCCAGCGGTGCAGGTGCCTTGCCTGCTGGGTTGCCTTCAGACGGGCATTGGCGGCAAAGCTGTCACCGTCCTCGATCACCTCAACCGTCGTGGAAAAATCGCTTAAAGTCTGAACCTGGATCTCCAAGGTCTGCAACAGGTCTGCCAGCTCCAATCCCTTCTTGCGATTGGTTGTTCCCAACACGATGGTGGGCGTGGTTGCCATGGCAATTTCAGAGCAGGAGGCAAACAGCTGTGGCCAAATTTGGCCCGTCTGGCGACCCGGATCGCGCGCGGCCGGCGGCTTGAACCCGATCCCGTGGAACCGCCTGCCGTCGCCGGGCGACTTTCTTTTCTTTTCCAGGGCCATCCCGGACCTGGGGCCGGCGCTCCAGGTTGTTTCCTGTCACCCCTTCGCACTTGGCGACCCGCCCGGTCATCCCCAAAAGGGTACCCGGCTCAAACCCGATTTCTCATCAGCCATCTGCTGGACGAAGGTCAGGTCTTTGTCCGGCCGCGTCCGACCTCGCAATTCGAGGCTCAACGTATAATCCACACGCCTTGCGGTCAATCGCGTCCTCTTCCTTGCCAGGCTATGACGGACCCTTCTCGCTGAGCGGTTTGTGAAAAATCCGGCTTCGGCGTGCGCGCCGTTGACGGGTCACGAGCCCGTGGCGAGGGCGGGTTGGGTTTGGCCAGGGGTCGGGGGAAGGGTGTTGAGCTGGCTGGGCGGTTTGTTATCCCGCAGTGCACTGCCAGCTGGCTTCAACGCAGGGTGGTGCGACGATTGGCGTAATCAGCGCTGAGCGCGCGGCGCGGGACCTCGATCAGGGCGGGAACGACATCGAAAGGGATCCGTTCCCGCGGCCCCACCTTCAGCGATTGCGGTTCGAGGTTCGTCTGTTGAAATGGCTGTTGGGGCCCTGCTGCCGGAGCAGATTTCTGCTTGGCGCCAAATCGTCGGATCAGGTCCACAACTTGCGGCTCGTGCTCCATGCCCCCCCCCGGTCGCGGATTCCCAGGCCGGTCGAAACTGCCGACCGTCACGATGCTCGATTTTCGGTCGTGAAACTGGTAAGCCTCATAACCTTTTGCACGGAGGGCGATCGTCAACCGGTTGGCCTTTTCGGCGGCTTCCTCCAGGCGACTCCGGCGACGGCTTGCGGCGGCCTGTTTGCCTTCGTTGCTGACCGCCACCAGGCCATGGAAGGTGGCGACCTTCACCGTGAACCGTCCGGGACATTCCAAGAGGCTGTAGTCCATTTGCCTGTTCAGCTTTTCCACAAAGCCGTCCATGCCGCTGGGACGAAAGTATTCGTCGGGCAGGAGGGGATTGGTCGTGACCAGCGCCAACCGCATGGGCCCTTGCTTGCGTTTCTCGCTATCAGCCGGCCAGAAGCGGCGCTGCAGCTGGCGGAGTTTGGAAAAGGTTTGGCTGGTTTCCCCACCGTCCTCCAAAGCCAGCGTTTTCGGCTCAGCCATTTTGATTTTCTGCAGATCGCGTTGAGCCTGCGGATCGTCCACGGACGGATAGTCGCCAACCAGTACGGCCACTTCCTGAATCTTGTCGTCCTGCTGGTGCCGCATCCGGCGCGGCTGGCCATACTTGTCGACACCCCGCCCGATCACACTCTGCGTGTAATCGAACTCTTTACGGTGCAAGTAAGCTGGCAGTTTGTAGCGGCTGCGCAATTCGTGAACCAACCGCTGGCCATCGTCCACAGCAGCGGGTCCTCGAAAGGTNNCGCCTCCACCTGCCGCATCTTGATTAAATCCACCCAAGGGGGTGTGGCAGAGACGATGGCCGCATCCAGCAGGAAAGCCACTGCCAGACCGAAATTTGCAATGGCGACACGAATTCTCATGCTTGCATCACCTGGCTGTGAATGGAGCCTTCCGGGAAATCTTTGCCAGCGCAGTCACAACCCCAACGGCGCAGGCGGAGACATTACCCATCAGCTTCCAAGAAAATTTCCCTAAAGCTCCGCGAAAAGCGGCGGGAACTTAGCAGAGGGGACCCCATCCGACCAGACCGATTTCTGCCTGCCAGCCATCACGCTTGCGAGGCTGGTTTTCTCACAAACTTGGCCGTTGGACAGCCGACGGCTCGGGGGAAACACGGGCTGGGTCCCGGCAACCCAGGTGGGTGGCAACGCGACTGGCACAGGCCGCCAGCAAGCGGCGGCGGTCGGTCGAAAGTGGAGGATAGGGGACTCGAACCCCTGACCTTCTGGCTGCCAGCCAGACGCTCTCCCAACTGAGCTAATCCCCCTTTTGGGAACGGCTTACGCGCTCCACCCTGGGGCGCTGCCCCGCATGCTATCCTTAGGAAGCGGGTCTGCGGCACGCCCATGGTCGTGTTGCTGTCAAAGCAAGAAAACCTTATCACCGGTACGGCCCACTGTCAACGGGAACGAAAGGGTGAAGGTTGGCCCTCTGACCGATTTCTAATTTCTGCAAGCATCACCGCTGTGAAGAAACTACTGGCTAATTTTGCCAAGCTGGGCGTCTCCCTGGGACTGATCATCTACCTGGCGCTCGACGTCCAGAAAAACAACCCGGATTTATTCGAGAGGCTGCGCGACGGGGACAAGAACTGGACCCTGCTGGTCATGGCCCTGATCTTCATGACCAGTGCCGTCATGCTGGCGATCACGCGTTGGTATTTCTTGGTCCGCGCGGTCGACTTGCCGTTCCGCCTCCGCGATGCCTTCCGTTTGGGCTTTCTGGGATACCTGTTGAACTTCATTTCGCTCGGTTCGGTCGGTGGGGATCTGTTCAAAGCGGTATTTATCGCTCGCGAGCATCCAGGCCGGCGGACGGCGGCCGTGACTTCCGTATTGGTGGACCGGGCGATCGGGCTGGTCGGCCTGTTGGTGCTGGCCTGCACCGCGTTGGCGTTCGTCGACATCAAGCCGTTCTCACCAGCCATACGCCAGCTGGCGATCGCGACCCTGGTGGCCGGCGGGCTGGGGCTGACGGGATATCTCTTGATGCTGTTTCGCTTCGGGACCGAAGGCCCGGTTGCCGATTGGTTGTGCAGCCTGCCTGTGGTGGGCGAGTTATTACAGCGGGTCTACCAAGCGGCCAAGATGTACCAGCAGCGGCGGGGTGTGCTGATCCTGGCGATGGGGATCACTTTGTGCGTCCACATGTTGGCTGTCCTGTCGTTCTTGTTCATTGCCCACGGCCTGCCGGAGGCAGCGCCCTCGCTGGGCGTGCACTGCTTCATCGTGCCCCTGGCCATGGTTTCGGCCGCTCTGCCGCTGCCCCTGGAAGGGCTGGGTGCGTTCGAGGCGGTCCTGAAATACCTCTACGCGCAAACGACACCCGATCTGGCCAGCGACGCCAAAGGGCTGCTGGTCGCCCTGGTTTACCGCGTGATCCGGATCCTGGTCGCCCTGATCGGTGTGGGATTCTATCTGAGCAGTCGCCGCGAGGTGGACCACATGATTCACGAGGCGGAAGAGCTGGAAATCGAAGCGGAAGAGCGGGCGGCCGAGCAAGCTGCCGAGCGGGCTGCCGGGCAGATCAGCGAGTAGTCGGACGAAACGGTTTGCCATCCACCAGCAGCCGACCCCCTTGCCCCAGGAAAGGGGGTACTCCCGAATCCTGGATCTTGGAGGCGAAAACCTCCACCACGGCGGGTGCTGCGACACGTAGCTGGCCTCGCCCGTTGTCGTTCAGCCGGCACTCGTGGATCACAACCTGCGAAGCACCCTCGACCGAGATCCCGCTGCGGCCGTTGCCGCGACACTCCAGATTGCTCAATACCACCCGCTGGACCAGGTCATGCACCGTGACCCCGTCCAACTGGTAGCCCTGAATCAACAGATCCCGGATCTCGACGTCATGTGCGGCGTGCAGTGTCAGGCCGGCCGCTTGCCCGGTCTGCGTTAGTTGATAGCTGTCCGGGACCCGGCCAGGTTCCACGCGGAAATAGACCTGGGTATTCCAGAGACACCACTGCAGGGGTTGTACAGGGGGCGGAGACAGCCCGCCGGGCTCGGCACGTTTTTCCGCAAGAGCTCGATTTTTTAAGAACAGCCGGAGGTACGTTTGTCGGCGGGGCGTGAAGCGAAACAGATCCCCTTCGTAATGTTCCCAGGCACCCTGGGGCACAGGGATGGATCCATCCAGCACCGCGCCGTGACCTGAAATGATGAGGGGCCATGTGGTGCTGCCGCTGCCACGCCGTCCGTCCAGCGTGATGGACTCGCGATAAGGCAAACCGGTGTTTTCGATTACGATTTCGTCACCGGGACGGCTGAGTTGTACCGCACGCCGAATGGTCCTCAAAGGCCCGTTCCCCTCACTGCCGCCGGCCGGGGACAAGCCGTGGTTGCGGTCGTCGCCAGCGGCATTGCTGACGTACAGCTGCCGGGCCGCTGCTGGCGACGCCACCAGCATGAGGCCGAACAACAGACATGGGCTTACAAATCGAGGCATGAAATTTTCGGCCCTGGGAGGTGCACGTTTGCGGCACGGTGACCTACAATGCTGCTTCCATCTTAATCGACGCCAGGGCGGATCGCAGCTGGCTCGCTGCCAGACAACGAGAATTGCCGGCCATGCGGGTAACGATTAATCAGCAAACGCTGGAACTGCGGCAGGGAGATGTAGCTCAGCAGGACGTCAAGGCGATCGTCAATGCGGCCAACCGCCGGCTGGCTGGCGGCGGTGGCGTGGACGGGGCCATTCACCGCCAAGGTGGCGAGGCCATTATGAAGGAGACTTCCCAGCGGTACCCGGCAGGTTGCCCCACGGGCAGCGCTGTGATTTCTACCGCCGGGGATTTGCCGGCCGATTACGTCATTCACGCGGTGGCTCCGGTGTGGAGTGGCGGGAAGCGTGGTGAGCCGGAGCTGCTGGCGGGCGCTTACCGCAGGTGCCTGGAACTGGCCGTGGAGCACCACTGTCCCAGCATCGCCTTCCCGTCGCTGGGCACCGGAGCGTATCGCTATCCTATCGATCTGGCGTCACGGATCGCGATCAAGACCGTGTTCGACTTTTTGACCGAACACGCGCGTCCCGGCCTGGTTTGCTTTGTGCTGTTCGATGCAGATAGTTATGGAGCGTTTTCCGCCGCTCTGGAAGAGGCGGCCGGCCAGAAAAGGGGGTAAGGGCCTGTCCCCTCAAGGCAGCCCGCTCTGCAAGGCCGAGGCAGTCAACGCACCAGCCAGACAGGCCCTCCCGCAGTACCCGGACAGGCAACTCCCGGACAGGCATCAAGGGTCTGCTGGTGGCCTGGGATTTAGTTTTTCTTCCGCAGCGCTCTTTTGATAATAGTGCGGCGCGAACTGCCAGATATCCTCGCGATGGCCCGCCGTAAAATCGCCGATCGCCAGGCGGCCGACCCAGGCGGCACGGGGCAACCACAACGACCGGTCCACAACCGATACCGCACCGGGAATACGCTTTTCCAGCCGATCCAGGATCGAGCCGCTGACGGCATCGCCAGGCTCAAGCTGCGCCAGCCACTCATCGAAGGACCACACGACCGTCGGCTGGATTTCCGTCAGCTGGTCATCGCGTCTGGCAAAGCGGGCCGTGAAAACGCGTTGTCGTTGAGCATCGATGGCTGGCCACACGGTCTGGAATTTTGGGGGCGCGGCGGCCGCCATCGCCCGTAGCGTGTTCACACCCACCAAGGCCGCCTGCACCGCATACGCCAGCGTCTTGGCTGCCGTCACCCCGACGCGGAGGCCGGTAAACGATCCCGGACCACAGGCGACCGCGACCAGGTCGATTTGCTGAGCCGTCCAGCCGGACTGGTCGAGTGCCGAGCGGAGGCTGCTGAGCAAAGTTTGGGCGCTGCGACGATCCGGGGGAAGTGACAGGTCGGTGACCACTTGCCGATCGTTCAGCAGTGCGATCGTACCGGTTGTGTGGGTTGTTTCCAGGGCTACAGTTCGCATCTCAGTTCCCAAGCCGTCCGGCAGGTCGCAGCGGGCCGCTCAAGCCCCCCCTGTCCCCCTGCAGGGTTCGATTCGTGTTTGCTGGTGTGGTGCATGAGCCGGTCAATTTTTGATTTTCAGGTCAATCTAACGAGCCTGCCGGGTTGACCCGGCACCGCAGTCCATTTACATTGCGTGATTGGCCTTAACATGCCTTCTGAGCTAACTTTACAAAGAGAATGGGCATGGCGGTAGACGAAAGAACGGGCCGTGAAACGAGCGTTAATTAGCGATATTCACAGTAACCTCGAGAGCCTCGAGGCCGTTTTGGCGGACATTCGCGACCAGGGCATTACGGAGATCTATTGCCTGGGCGATATTGTCGGTTACGGGCCCAATCCGTGCCAGTGCATCGATCAGATCATGAAATGCGATGTCTGCCTGCTGGGCAATCATGATCAAGGCGCACTTTTCGATCCGGAGGGATTCAACACGGGTGCCGAGCGGGCGATTTTCTGGACCCGCGAACAGCTGGAAAATCCCAAGGGCGATCCCCGCGAAAACGCTCAACGTTGGGATTTTCTGGGCGAGCTGCCCCGCAACCGCAAGGAAAACGGCCTGCTGTTCGTCCACGGATCGGCTCGAAATCCGCTGAACGAATACGTCTTCCCGGAAGACATCTACAATCAGCGGAAGATGGAAAAGATATTCAGCCTGATCGAGCAAACATGTTTTCAGGGGCACACGCACGTACCTGGAATCTTCACGGAAAGTCTGCGTTTTCACAGTCCGGAAGAAATCGATTATCAATACAAGTTGGGCGAGGAGAAAGTGATGATCAACGTCGGTTCGGTTGGGCAACCGCGCGACGGTGATTGGCGTTCTTGTTACGTTGTTATGGAGGATAACGTCGTTCGGTTCCGCAGGGTCGAGTACGACAAGAATACGACGATCCAGAAAATCTACGACATCCCCGACCTGGATAATTTTTTGGGGGATAGGCTTCGCGAGGGGCGCTGACTCGCGGGTCCAATACGAAAAAGGCGTAGAGGCGGCGCCCTCATAAGGTGCAGCGGCCTGGACCGGCGTTCAAGCAGATGCCACACCCCAAGTCGCCAGGCGCTGGACCAACGGTCATAAAAGGATGACCCGCCGTGGAAAAACGTTTCTTTCTGTTTTTGCTGTTGTCGCTGTCCATCCTGATGGGCACGCAGATGATCGTCAACGCGATCTGGCCGCCCCCGCCGCGGCCTGAGATTGCGGAGCTTTTGGAAGACGACCCGCTGGCTGCTGAACAGGGCGAACCAACCCGCCAAAGCGATGCGGTCGACGCCGCAGGCGACGGCGGCCAAGAGGACCCTGCCGACGGTACGTTGACCCCACCGGGAGACCAGGCGGCGGCGGAAGCGGCGGCAGCGGAAGCGGGGGAGGAAGCGGCCGGCGTCCAGCGGGTGGTGCTGGGGTCGCTGGACCCTGCCAGCGACGTCCGCATGCTGATCTACTTTACCAATCGGGGCGCCGCCATCGAGCGGATTGTGCTGAACAATCCCCACTATGGCGACCTCGACCAGAGCAGCGGGTTTCTCGGCTTCTTGGGCGCATCCGACGCTGCCGATGGCGGCGGATGTCTGGTGGGGGTTGTCGGTCCAGGGACGCCGGCCGCCACCGCCGGGCTGGAAAAAAAAGACGTGATTACGGCCATCGATCAAGTGCCGATCCTTACGGCGGACGACCTCTTTGCCGCTCTGGGAGAAACCCAACCGGGCCAGGAGGTGGTGCTGAAGGTCCTCCGCGGGGGCAAGGCGATCGAGCCGGTGGCGGTGACACTGGCTCGGCGTCAGTTGCAGTTGATTCGACCGGAACTGGGTGCCCAGGGGCTGGAAGTTGTCCCGCCGGGTGCTCACGATCAGTTGTCGATGCTGATGACGTTGGAACAGATTGGCGACGAGCGGCTGCCGCCGGAAAAAGAGGAATTCGAGGGAGTCTCCCTCCGCGAAAGTTTGTGGCGGATCACGAAGTCGGCGGATCGGGAAGTCGAGTTTCGCAAATCTTTATCCAACAAAAAACTTACCGTTGTGAAACGGTACCGTCTGGCATCGGTTGACGCGGAAGCCACCGCTGGCATCGCGGCGGCGGGCTACCATCTGCTGATGGACATCGAAATCATCAACGAGGATGCTCAGTCCCGTCCGATCGCTTATCGCCTGGACGGGCCGACGGGCCTCCCGACAGAAGGCTGGTGGTGGTCCAACAAGTTCGGCCGGCAGTGGGGAGGGCGGCGGCTGCGCGATGTCGCACTGCATCTGCAGCTCGACGGTCCAGTACTAATCGACGTGTCAGCCATTGTCGACGACGCAGAAGAGGAAGGCACGCAGCGAATCCCGTTGGAGGAGGACGGGCGGAAGAACTTGTTGGCATATGCCGGCGTCGACGCTCAATATTTTGCCGCTGTCTTGCTGCCACAGCGGTCTGGCGCCGAGCAGCCGTTGTTTGCCAGCGTCGAGCCACGCCTGGTGGGGGACGTGCCTCTGGACGCGCGGCGTGTGCAATTGAGCAACGTGACCTGCCGACTGACCAGCCGGCCGTTGATTGTGGCACCGGGCAATGAGGAACGGATGCGGCAGTCCTTTGTCCTTTTTGCCGGACCGAAAGTCCCGGATATTTTGGCTGAATACAAACCGAACGCATTTCCGCGCCGCGTGACGTTGGAAGAGCTGATTTACTTCGGCTGGCCGATTTGGGGCTGGTTTGCTCGGCCGCTTTCCGCAGTCCTGCACTTCTTTTACGGCTTGGTTGGCAATTACGGATTGGCGATCGTCATGTTGACCGTCCTTGTCCGGCTGAGCATGTTCCCGCTTAGCCGCAAACAAGCCCTGGGCGCCCAAAAAATGCAGGAACTGCAGCCCGAAATAAAGCGGATCAGTGAGAAGTACAAGAACGACCTGGAGAAACGCAGCAAGGCGATCCAGGAGATGTATAAAAAGCACAACTACAATCCGCTGTCGGGGTGCCTGCCGCTGTTTATTCAATTGCCGATCTTTATCGGCTTGTACCGGGCATTGATGGTCGACATCGAGTTGCGGCAGGCGCCACTGATCAGTGCCGCGGTGCGGTGGTGCAGCAACCTGGCGGCCCCGGACATGCTCTGGTTTTGGCAGCCGTATGTGCCGGAGTTTCTGTCCAGCCCGGCCGGCTGGTTGGGGCCCTATCTGAACATTCTGCCGCTGTTTACAGTGGTTCTTTTCATCTGGCAGCAGAAGATGTTCATGCCGCCCCCCACGGACGAACAAGCGGCCATGCAGCAGAAGATCATGCAGTACATGATGATCTTCATGGGTTTTTTGTTCTTTAAAGTTGCCAGTGGTTTGTGTATTTACTTTATCGCTTCCAGCCTGTGGGGTGTCGGCGAACGGAAGCTCTTGCCCAAATCGACTGTCCGACCGGCGCAGCCTGCGGAAAGCGGGCCGGCCAAGAGCCCGGCCAAGGAACTTGCCAAGGCCGCTTCCGCCTCCGGCAGCCCGAATCCGCGTCGCAAGAAGCGGAAGAAGTAGGGACGACTCGGTCTGGGGAGGACGGCCGGGGCGGGGAGGGGAGTTTCTTTCATCCTGTGCGCTCGCTGCCCGATTGACGGCGGACGGGGTGGAAAAAAAGGGTCCCGACCTGGCTTTGCGGAAGCCATCGCAATCGGCCCGCTTTGCCGATGTGCGGCCTTTGCCGGCGTGCAGCCGAACCGCCCCCTCGCTTTTTTGACGATTCTTCCTGGCTCACCAGCCGGGTTATGATGATGGGCAACCGCATCTGCCGGTTTTGAACCGCCCCCTGCCGAACCAGCAACCAGGCCCGCCCTGGCTCAGAAAAATAGCGCCGCGACGCACAAGATGACCTACGACTTCACCGACACGATCGTCGCCCTGGCGACGGCCCCCGGCAGGGGGGCTCGAGCGGTCGTGCGTGTGGCTGGGCCGGACGTGGTTGCCGTGCTGCAGCCGTGTTTTCTGGCCGATGACGGCAGGCAACTTCGGGCCGTTCGGCAGGCCAGCCTGGTTCCGGGGCGATTGCAGTTGGGCGAACTGCACCGCGCCTTGCCCTGCGAACTGCTGTTGTGGCCGGACGCGCGGAGTTATACGAGATCTTCGCTGGCGGAAATTCACCTGATCGGATCGGCGCCCCTGGCAGAGGCCGCGATCCGCAGGTTGTGCCAGGGCGGCTGCCGGCTGGCCGGGCCCGGTGAGTTTACCTTGCGGGCATTTCTAGGGGGACGACTGGATCTGACGCAGGCAGAGGCCGTGTTGGGTGTCATCCAGGCAGCCGATGGCCCCCAGCTGGACGTGGCCCTGCGTCAACTGGCCGGCGGGCTGAGCGGACCGCTTGCCCACTTGCGCGACCACTTGCTAGAGCTGCTCGCCCACCTGGAAGCGAGCTTGGACTTTGTCGACGAAGACATTCAATTCCTCTCCGACGAAGACTTGCGCCGGCAACTCCAGGCAGCCACCGAACAGGTCGCGGGCATTGCCGCGCAAATGCAGCGTCGGGGGGAAGTGGTGCATCAGAGCCGGGTCGTCTTGACCGGCACCACGAATGTCGGGAAGAGCAGCCTGTTTAACGCCTTGATGGAAAAACAGGGGGCCCTGGTTTCCCACCTTGCCGGGACCACCCGCGACTATCTGACAGCGACTCTTGACCTGGACGGTATCACCTGCCGGCTGACCGATACGGCAGGGATCGAGCAGTTCGACAAGACGGCCGCGGCATCCATTGCGGCCCAAGCCCAGTTGGCAACCGACGAGCAACTACGGTTGGCCGATGTGGAACTGCTGTGCCTCGACCTTTCGAGACCGCAGCCCCCCGTTCGGACACCGCGGGGGGATTCCCAAGTCCGGGCCAAACGCGTCGTCGCGTTGACGAAACGGGACTTGCTCCCGCGGTCGCCCCAGCCGTTCGATGCAGCAGATTCCACAACTCCCGTGGTCGCGGTCAGCAGTCATACGGGGGAGGGGCTGGACGAATTGCGGCAGGTGTTACGGGCCGTCGTTTTGGATCTGCAGCGATCCGATGAGGTCTACGTACCCGCCACGGTCACCCGTTGCCGGGAGGGGTTGCGGCGGGCGGCCGGCGACCTGCGGGCCGCCCTGGATGCCGCGGATGCCAGGGCCGGCCAAGAGATCGTGGCCGCAGAAATCCGGCAGGCCCTGGACGAATTGGGGCAGGTCGTCGGCGCGGTCTACACCGAAGACATCCTGGATCGCATCTTCAGCCGCTTTTGTATCGGCAAATAGGGCCAACTACCTCAGGTAAGATGGACCCCAATTGTTGGGTGCGGATAGGGGTTATGTGAGGTGCGGTTACAGTCAGCGGCCCGCCAGACCCTTCCCAGGTCTGGCGCGGCCTGACCCTAACCGTGATCCCAAAAGCACCCCGGCTGCTCAAGCCCGACCTCAGG
>WVZU01000361.1:0-7015 GCA_011772275.1 Planctomycetales bacterium
CACCGGTACTTCGCCTGCCGGTATACATATTTCCACTGAATCCTTAGCAGTTGGACTGTCCGTCAAACTGGCGCCATCTCACCGAGCCGGCGGGAGGGCGGAGCCCCGCTGGGTCGAGCCGTAGCGGCGCCCCGCTGTGTTGACCACACGCGGCTCTCTCCGCCACCTCCATCCTGCACCACGCTGGTGGCACCTTTTGTCTGAGTTCGAGCCACCAGTAAAATGGTGGCAACAGCCGGTCGTCGGAGTAGCTACCGACGCGGGCCGGCCGGAATCCGCGGCTTCCATGCTTTCACGCGGATCCGTTCGGCTCGATCAGCCGGCGGAAGGATGAATTCTCATGAACAATGGATTTGCTCTCAGCTTGACCGATCGCGTCAAAATAGGCAAAGGCTGGCTTCAAGACGGTTATCAGCTGGCGCGAGGCACGCTGCCGTTGTTACCAGAACGACTCAACCGCTTACATCCAAAAAACAGCCGTCAAAACTGCGGCTAAGCCCGTATCAGACCGCTCAAATCAGCATGCGGATCAATGTTCAGGGGAGATTTTGTGGTCCGACCCCGGTGCAACCCGGTGCATCAGGTCGCGGTTCGCAGGACACGACCATCAGCACGTCGCAACAGGCGCACTAAAAAAACCCGCCAAGAGCGGGCTAATCCCGTGAATATGTACCTGTCCCTTTTTCCGTCTACATTTCTTACTTCGGTATGGGCAATGACGGCCACACCCACCGTTGGGCGACGCAGCGGATTGGTGTGGTATAATGGAGAGAAGATGGTGGTCACGCGAGGTTCTCATCGTCATCCGTAGACAATCGCCTTCACGCTCTTGAATCTGAAATTGTCTCCTTGCGAGAGCAACTGAAACGCGGTATCGACTGGATTGCCCGCGTTGCTGAAGCCATGAGTAGATATCCAGAATTCGACGACATCCTGCGGCGCGCCCGCGACGCACGCACCAATGGTACAGCCGACGATAGGGGCAACGGAAGCTGAGCGTGTTTCTTTTCAGGTTGTAATTCACTTTGGAAATTGGCAATGCATTTTTTGCGCCACCATAGCCCACTTCGCTGCCGGACAGGTAATGCTTACCATAGATATAAGGCTAGCGTCGCAAGGGCGATTCCTCTGACGTCTTCAGCGTGCGCCACCGACATGAATTGAAAGGAAGAGCCATGCGCTATCGAGTATTGCTTGAACAAGACGAGGATGGCGTTTACGTCGCCGAAGTGCCCGCATTACCTGGCTGTATTTCACAAGGCCAAACGCGCGCAGAAGCAGTTACCAATATAAAAGAAGCGATCGCTGGGTACGTCGAAAGCCTTACGGCACACGGCGACCCAATCCCACCTTCGATCAACGAGGAGGTCGTGGAGGTTCTGCCTTGAGCACATTGCCGGTCGTTTCAGGGCGAGATGTCATCAACGCGCTCGGTAAGATCGGGTATGTGTTGGATCGCCAGCGAGGCAGCCACGTGATTCTGCGTCAACAAGATCCAGCTCACCGACGTTTGACCGTTCCGGACCATAAAGAAATTTCCAAGGGCACGTTGCGCGCGATTATTCGGCAGGCAGGCCTGACCGTCGAGGAGTTCAAAAACCTTCTCTAATGCAAAAGCTGGCTACCAAAGCGGCGAACCGCAGTTGGCTCGCCTGCCAGTTTTTCGCTCTTCCGCAGTACTACAGCGCAGTATTCATATTGCGTGAATTGGTGAATTTGGCGAAGCTCTTGTCCGTTTGGGGGTTTTCCAAGGACAAGGAGGTTCTGGCATGTTGCCGACCAGATTCGTGGATTGAAGCCGGAGTTGACTCGATATTTGAGACGATTTGATAGCAGCTTTCCGCGTCGTGACACGCGGGCTCACCTCTCGGTTTATGTGCAAGGGCAGCTCTCGGACCTGCCGGCCAAGAGTTGCGAGCCGATTGCGTTGGCGTCGGGGATTCCGCGGCGGAATCTGCAACAGTTTTTGGCCCATTGTCGATGGGACGAAGACCAGATGCGAAACCGGCTGCAGGAAATCGTGATCCGCGAGCACTCGGGGCCGAATTCGATTGGCATTATCGACGAAACGAGCGACGTGAAAAAAGGCACCAAGACGCCGGGCGTTCAGCGGCAATGGTGCGGGACGGTCGGCACGAAAGAGAATTGCATGGTGACCGTTCATCTGGGCTACGCCGTGGACGATTTCCATTGCCTGCTGGACGGCGAATTGTTCCTGCCGGAGAGTTGGTCGGAAGACCGCTCGCGATGTCGCGAAGCAGGCATTCCCGACGACGTTGTTTATCATCCGAAATGGCAGATCGCGTTGGAACTGTACGATCGCGCCGTGCAGAATGGAATTCGTTTTGAGTGGCTCACCGTCGACGAAGGCTACGGTTCCAAACCGCTGTTTTTGCACGGTTTGTCCGCGCGCGGCCAGTGCTTCGTGGCCGAAGTTCCGGTGACTTTCTCGTGTTGGACCCGTGCGCCGAAAGTGACCACCCGATCGTATCAAGGACGCTCCGGCGGTCGCCCGCGCAAGGCGCCGCGGCTGGCCGCAGGCAGCCGACCGCCGAGTTGGGTTCGAGATTTGTTGAGTCACTCGCCCGCCCTGCGCGACCAGGATTGGGTGCTTTATCACGTGAAGGACGGCCAGAAGGGTCCGCTCGTCTGGGAAGCCAAACACACGCTCGTCATCATGAAAGACGACCAGGGCCTGCCGGGCTTGCCGTTGCATCTGGTGGTCGCTCGCAATGTGTTGGATCCGAACGAAATCAAGTTCTTTGTCAGCAATGCTCCCCGCGAAACGAGCATCGAAACGTTGTTGCTGGTCGCCTTTTCGCGGTGGCGCGTCGAGCGATGTTTTCAAGACCAGAAACAAGAAATCGGCCTCGATCAGTGGGAAGGCCGTCACTATCTCGGCTTGCGACGTCACTTGATCCTGTCCTGCGTCAGCTACTTGTTCCTCGCCCGAGTGCGTCACCGGCTGCGGGAAAAAAAATCCAGAACTCACCGTTTGCCAGGTCCACGCCGCCGTCGGGGCGCTCATCGAGAGTTGGTGGCTTAATGCTTGTGCTTCGAGAAAACTTATCGAGCGGCGAGCCCGCATCATCCAGCATTGGCAACAACGCAACGCCACTGCCCGGCGCCACCACCGAAAACGAACAATCAAAAAACTGCGACGATTAGGCATAAAACTCAAAGACCTGAACCGCTGTAAGTGGCCATAACACTGCGCTGTAGNNCATCAAACGTCCGCCCTTCACGGAAAAAAATGACGGCTTGATGTCGCGCGGTCGCTGGGGCGGAGCTTGGCTGGTGAGCTGTCATCCCGCCGGGCTTGATGTTTCCCGTGGAGCAAGAGGAAATCATATTCTGTCATGTCGGCTCCGATGCCCTCTCCTCCTCTGCATACGGATTCCGGGCCGCCGTCCGTGTCGGTCGTCGTCGGCCGGCCGAGCCGACTGGCCGGGTGGCTGGGGGCCGCCCTGCTCGCCTTGGCAGCGCTGCTGGCCTGGGGCAACAGTTTCCGGGGGCCGTTTGTGCTGGATGACCTGCCGGCCATCGCAGACAACGCGAGCATCCGGCAGTGGCGGACCGCGCTTTGGCCGCCGAATGAGGGGCAAACCGTCACAGGCCGGCCGCTGGTCAACCTGTCGTTCGCGGTGAACCACCGGCTGGCCGCCAAGGGGCCGCCCGCGCCGGAAACGCCGGGTTTGCCGGGGCGGGACGAGGTATGGGGCTATCACGCGTTCAACCTCGCCATTCACATCGGGGCGGGGCTGGCGCTGTTCGGACTGGTGCGGCGCACGCTTCACGGGCCGATGCTGGGTGTCAGGTTTGCCGCGCCGGCCGGGCCGGTTTGGCTGGGAGCGAGCACCGGTGACGTGCTGGCATTTTTCGTCGCGCTGCTGTGGACGGTGCATCCGCTTCAGACTGGAGCGGTGACCTACATCGCTCAGCGGGCGGAATCGCTTTGTGCGCTCTTTTATCTGCTGACGCTTTATTGTCTCGCGCGTGGCACGACGACCGGCGGTGCGACGCGATCCCGAGTCTGGCTCGTGGCGGGGGTGATCGCCTGTTTGGGCGGCATGGCGAGCAAGGAGGTGATGGTATCGGCCCCGCTGCTGGCCCTGCTGTGCGACCGGGCGTTTTTCGCGGGCAGCTTCGCAGTGGCATTGCGGCGGCGCTGGGGTTTTTATGCCGGGCTGGCGGCAACGTGGGGATTGCTGCTGGCCTTGGCTTGGCACGCGGGCAAACGTGGGGAGACAGCCGGTTTCGGGCTGCAAGACCCGTCGGGCGTGCCCATCACGCCCTGGACCTACCTGCTGCGGCAGTGCGAGGCGATCGTGCAATACCTGCGCCTCGTCGTCTGGCCGGATCCGCTGGTGTCCGACTACGGGTTCGACGTGGTGGGCAGCGCGTCACAGGTGTGGCCGCAGGGGTTGCTGCTGTTGGCTCTGTTCGGCGCGGCGCTGGTGGCCTTGTGGCGCTGGCCGGGATGGGGGGTGCTGGGCGTGTGGTTTTTTGCCATTTTGGGGCCGAGTTCCAGCGTGATCCCGGTCATCACCGAGACGGCGGCAGAGCACCGGATGTATCTGCCGCTGGCGGCGGTCGCGACCGCAGCCGTGCTGGGCGCGCATGCGTTGGGGCGGCGGCTTGGGCGCGGTGTGTCGGCCGGCTTGGCCTGTGCCGGCCTGGTGGCCGCCGTCGCGCTAGGTGTGACCACTTGGCAACGCAACACCGACTATCGCAGCGCGGCCAATCTCTGGCGCGACGCCGTCGCCAAGCGTCCGCAAAACGCCCGGGCGCACCAGGAGCTTGGCCTTGCGCTGGCGAAGGAGGGCCGCGCCGAGGAGGCGTTCGCCGCCTATCGCGAGGCGTTGCGCCTCGTGCCTTATTATCCGACCGCGTTGAACAACTACGGCACGGCGCTCGCCGAGGCCGGCCGGCATACGGAGGCCATTCCGCTGTTCGCGCAGGCAGTGCGGTTGAAACCTGGTCTTGGCGAGGCCTGGCTCGGCTTGGGCAATGCCCACGCCAACCTGGGGCGGTTTGCCGACGCCACCACTGCCTACCAGCAAGCCTTGGAGCACCGGCCAGACCTGCTGATCGCGGCCAACAACCTCGGCCGGGTACTGGAAGCCCAAGGCCGCAATGACGAGGCCCACGCGGTCCTGCAAAAGCTTGTCGACGATCACCCGGGCTATGCGCTGGGGCGTTTCACGCTTGCCAATTTTCTCGGCACGCATGGTCGCATCGGCGAGGCCGTCGGCCACTACCGCGCGCTGCTTGAGCAGAATCCGCGCGACCTGGGCGCGGCGGTTAATCTTGGCGTCGCTCTCTTTCTCTCTGGCAACAAGGCCGATGGCATCGCCCAGCTTGAGGCCGTGCTTCGCGCCAACCCCGGCAATGCCGACGTGCAGCAGAAGCTCGCTGAGATGCGCGCCAGCGGGCCATGAGTTGGAAGGTGGGAATATTCCAGGAGACGCATCGCGAAAGCATGGCGGAGCCGGCTATCAGCAGCAGGCGAAGGCATTTTCCAAGCGGACGCCGTCGGCCGCCTACCGATCGATGTGCGGCGTGCGGACCATCGGATGCCCGGCACAGCCAAGGTAGTCGGCCCGTTGATCATCGGTCAGGATGACCACGACATGGGGCGGATCGACAGCCCCGGCCCTCTTCTCGGCCCCGTGCCTCTGCTTAGCCCCGGCAGCGGCCGGCCATGCGATGGCCAGCAGCAATCCTGTTTTCCAGATGTTCCACATGCGGATCCCTGCTGAGTGTTCCGGGTTGGGGCTGCGGGGATTAGAGGGCTTCCACTTCGGTGTAATAGGCTCCGCGCGGATCACCTTGTTCATCGTACAGCCACGTGGTTAGTTCGGTCCTGCCCTTTGGCAGATCGATTTCGAAGACGACACCGTCGCTACCCGGTTCGACGGCTCTTTCCAGTACCTTTCCGGCGATCGCCAGCTTGGCCCGTACGGCCGCGACCTTCCCCTGCGCCTCGGGCGGCAGCTGGCGAAGGGTCAGGCGGTAGCGTCCGGCTTTTTGGACATCGACGTGCCACGGTCCGTTGATTTTGGCCCGCTGCTTGATCTGACCCATGTTCCAGGGCGGGTTGCCAACCGGCAGGTACCAGTCCTGCGAGCAAAGACCCGTGGGATTCTGCGCGGGATTGCCCAGATCGATCGCGACTGGCGTCATCCGCGGCGAGACGGATTCCCAGAACTTGAGGTAGAGTCCGCGCAGCTCCTGGTAGACTTCCGGATATTTCTGGGAAAGGTCGCGGCCCTGCATCGGGTCGTCGTCCAGGTTCGTCAGCCGGTTACCGTCCAGCAACCGCCAGCGCCCCTTGACGACGCAGGAGTCTTTCCAGGGTTGGGGCGCGTGCACGAATCGCGCCCCGCCATGCAATTGCACCACCACGTGATCGCGATGCGGGGGGGCTGCGGCATCTTTCAGCTGGGCGGCGAACGATTTGCCATCGAGCACAAGCTGGGCCGGCAAGGCGACCCCGCACAGTTCGGCCAAGGTCGGCAACACGTCCAGGTGGGCGGACAAGTGGGTGGCATCGCGTCCGCCGCGGACGCCACCGGCCGGCCAGTGGATAAAGAACGGCACCCGGTGACCACCTTCGTAGATCGTCGACTTTGTGCCCCGCATACCCGCGCTGAATCCTTTGAAATCTCCCGGCTTCAATTTCTGAGCGGCATAGCCCTTGGAGGTCCCATTGTCGGTCAGGAAAATGAGGATCGTGTTGTCGGCCAGCCCGAGATCATCCAGTTTTTTCCGCAACCGCCCCAGGTTCCAGTCGAAGTTCTCGATCATGCCATAGAACTCGGCGCCCTTCTTCCATTTCACCTTGTCGCGGTAGGGGTCACTCCACCTGGCATCGACGATGTACGGCGAATGTGGCACGTTGGTGGCCAGATAAAGAAAAAACGGTTGCCCGCGGTTGTGTTCCACGAACCGCAGGGCTTCGTTGAAGAACACGTCGGTGCAGTACCCCTCGAATTTTTCGAACTTCCCGTTC
>WVZU01000361.1:7060-8454 GCA_011772275.1 Planctomycetales bacterium
CGACGTCCTGGAATCCCCGGTCCTGCGGCCGATGGGGGGCGTTGTCCCCCAGATGCCACTTGCCGATCAGGCCGGTCACGTAGCCAGCATCGGCAAAAATGTTGGCCATCGTCCGCTCGTCGGTGTGCAGCATCGACCGTCCACTGCTGGTGCGATAGGCCCCGGTCCGAGCCGGGTACCGGCCGGTCATCAGTGCGGCGCGGGTCGGGGTGCAGAAGGGGCTGACGTGAAAATCGGTCAGCCGCACGGACTGGGCATGCAGCTGATCCAGATTCGGCGTTCGGATCACCGGGTTGCCGTGACAGGCCAGGTCACCGTACCCCTGGTCGTCGGTCATGATGAGGATGACATGGGGACGGTCCGCGAAAACGTGCGGCGACGCCAGGCACAGCAGGATGGCGACCAGAAAAGCAGGTTGTATTTTCATTGGTTAATTTTCGCTTGCAGGACGGGGTGAAATCAGCCAGGCCTGGCAAAGCAGTTTCTGCCGCAGGGTCCTACTTAATTTTAGCAATTTATTCCGTCAAGGAGCGCGTCTGATTTCACCCCCTGATTTCACCCCATGGTTTTTTATCGCGCTCGCGCGCGAACTATAAGGTTAGGAGTCGTTTCAAAACACCTGTCAGCAGCTTTTAAAACGCCTATCAGCCAAAACGCTTACCACCTTAATGACTCGTGCCGAGTGTAATCGCCGGTTGAGAACCGGGGCGCTGACGTTGTCAGGCCTGGCTATGAAGTGCTTTCCCAAGAAGGGCGTCGTGTATTTACGGGATGGACAGGCCTGTCGGAAGATGCCACAATGATAGTACGGTTTCACTTCTCACGAGGGGGAATCTCATGGTGCGCACGCGACGTGGTTTCACGCTCGTGGAGTTGTTGGTGGTGATCACCATCATCGGCATTCTGATCTCCATGTTGTTGCCTGCCGTCCAGTCTGCCCGCGAAGCGGCGCGGCGGATGCAATGCGCCAACAACCTCAAGCAGATCGGCCTGGCTCTTCACAACTACCACACGAGTCATAGCACGTTTCCTCGGGGGAACTATGCACCTAACGTAATCGCCGGCCCCCCCTATTCGACCTTTGCGGATGGCAACGGCGGTTACAGTCTGGCATTTAGCATGCACGTCATGATTCTGCCGTACCTCGAAATGACGACGTTGTTCAAGCAGTTTGATTTTCGCTACCGAGCCACCTGGGCACCTTGTAATAATAACAACGATGCTACAAAGATGGTCGTAAATGCGTTTCTGTGCCCGACGGATCCGGGCAAGGTCTCTTCGGTTGGGGGCGGCGTGAACTATCGTGGCTCGGCAGGTCCCACGTTTTTCTATGGGCTTTCAATGAACGATCAGGTGGGCATGGTCAATTTTAGTCAAGAGGTTGCGATCAAAGA
>WVZU01000280.1:0-3086 GCA_011772275.1 Planctomycetales bacterium
CGTGCCATACCGTGGGATAAACAGGCTGGTCGCCAGGCGGCGCCAGGCAATCCCCTAAGGCACAAGCCCCTCGTCGGGGATGCACGGGAAAAAATCGCGTCGCGAACATGACCGCAGGCGGTGCAACGGTACGGGGCTGGCACGGGAGGGGACGTGCGCGCAATGCCATCAGGCCCTCCAGGGGGCCGGATCGGCGTGGTCACCCGCCGATCTGTTTGCTACAAGCCAAATCCATTTTTTTCGTGATTCCACGCAGAGGGCTGATCCGTGATCTTCCGGTTGGACCATATCGCCACGGCGCTGATCGCCATCTTTCTGCTGGCCGCCGCCCCCGGCTGCAGCTCGCTGCGGTTGTCGTCGGTGCCTTTGCTGGACAAACTTGCCTTTTGGGAACGTCAAACCGTTCCCCCAGAGATCCTGGCCCGCCACGGCCCGACGGCGACCGAGCGGCTGGCACAGATCGAAAAGATGGGGCGTCAAGCGGCCAAGGGTTCCCCTTCCACACAGCAACAGATTGCCGCCAACCTCGCCCAACAAATCAGCGTTGAACAAAACCCGCTGATTCGGTTGCACCTGATCCAAGCGATTTCCCGGTGCCGTGTCCCGGTAGCCTCCGCCGTTTTGCGAGCCGGGTTGGAGGACAAAGATTTGGATGTGCAACAGGCGGCCTGCGCAGCACTGGGCGACCGGCCCGACCCGGAAACCACCACCTTGCTGGGCGCGATTGTCAGCAGCGATTCCGAACCGCTAGACCTCCGGCTGGCGGCGATCGACACCTTAGGGCGGCTCGACAATCCCGCAGCCGCGCTCGCCCTGGCCCCCGCCTTGGAGCCTCACGTAAACCCGGCCCTGCAGTTTCGCGCCGTGACGCACCTGAAAAAAATTACCGGTCTGGATCACGGTAACGACCTTGTCGCCTGGCGGAATTACTTCGCTCGGATGCCAGCCACCAACTCCCGCTCCCCAACCGCCCCGTACCCTGGGCTGGAAAATCCCACCGTGGGAGCCTTCTCCCCCCAGAACGGGCCACCCCCATCACCCGCCGCCCAGGTGACCGGCCCCTCCTAAGGGACCTGGCTCAGCTCGTCTTTCCCGTCTCCCCGTAACGCAGCGGGCCCACCACTTCAGCATCCTTTCCCCCGGCCAAAAACGCGCCACGCGTTTTCGGCACCGTTTGCCCCGCCAAAAGTTTCGGCAATTCCTACCCCGCCGCACGCCTTGGCGACTTTCGCTACAGGTGGCAAAGGCGAAGTCCGCGGCCCCAGCAGCCACCACGGACCGCTTCAATCGACGGCACCCAGCCGCACCCTTTTTCCGCCCCTCGCCGTTCCAATCGCCACGGGTTCCCGCCTGCTTCAGCCTCGAACTTGGCCGCACACGTCCGATTGTGGCAACCTGCTGATTCGGTCCAGACAGAATCTCCAGCTTAGCCTGAGGCTCCGTTCTGCCGCGAACGGTTCTTTGAACCGCTATGACCGTGCGAATTCCCGGCGATCCGCCGCGAAAAACGGCCCTTCCCACCGCTTCCTGGTCAACTGATGCCATCAATTTCCCGATACTACTGCTGCCACTGCTGGCGCCGGGCTACCGCTACCGCGATTCCCGGCCCTGCGGCGGACCATCAAGGCCTCCCAACCCGTTCCATCCCTACCACCAGAAGTCACGGCTGCTTCGCTACGCTCAGCCGCACTTCGCACGCTCTGCCAATCATGACCTACCGATTCAGCCTGATCATTATCGTTATCGCCTCGGCTGGCTGGACAGCCGCCCACGACACAGCGCCGGAAGAAGCGTCGGCCGACCAACGGACGAATATCCAGCTGGTCAGCCAATTCCTGGACGGCCAATTCGTGGACGACGGTCCCACGGAGGGTGGCATGAGCCGAGCGGAGCGGCGTGAGGAACGCATCGCGTTACGCGGGCGTCGTCGAGCTACCGTGAGCGGTCAGTCGCAGGGATCCAAACATACGATTCACCACCCGCTGCAACCTCGTGTTCCCAACGGACCGTGGGCGGGGACCAAGCCCCCTGAAGATTCCGCTCCCGCACCTGCCCCGCCGGCCGCTGCGAATCCTGAGTCGCTGCCGGCTGCCAGCTCGCCTCCTACCGGGGCCGAAAAGGCGGCCTCGACGGCGCCCCGCGGGGAGGAACAGAAAGCGGACGGGACCACGGACCCGCCTGACGTGGATGGCCAGGACGTGGATGGCCAGGAGGACTCCTCCGGCAAAGAAGCCTCGACGCTGCCGCCGCACCTGCAGAAATTGCAGGCCAAAATCAAGACAGCGCGTGATATCTATCGCAACCGCATGCTGAATACCGCCGAACACTGCCATTGGTCGATCATGCATTCGCTGATCGCTTATGGAGTGGAAAAGCAAGTTCGGATTGGCAGCCCCCACGGCAAACCGGTGAATGCCATTGGTTGGATTTGCTACAACTATCCCTGCCGTGGCGAAAATCTGTTCTACCTGGACCAGGAAAAAATCCGCGGACGCCAGGGGCCAGGGCGGCAAGGTCATGAAGGTCAGTTCCTGGCCATGCTGGCTCAGTCACGGGTCAATATCAATTATCCCATGAAGGTCCAGGGCCGCGACCTGTCTGTGAAAGACCTGGTCCGCAGTGAAATGGCCTCCTGCCGGGCCGGCACCGAACTGACCTTTAAACTGATCGGGCTGGCGCATTACCTGGATATCGATAAGATCTGGACTTGCGAGCGGGGTAGCCGCTGGAATATCGAGCGGATGATGGCGGAAGAGATTCGCCAGCCCATCAATGGAGCCGCTTGCGGAGGCACCCATCGGCTCTTCGGTCTGGCCTACGGGGTGCGGCAGCGCCGGAAGAGCGACCCGGAGTTGAGCGGTACCTTTGCGCGAGCCGAGCGGTATCTGACACAATACCACCAGTACACCTTTCACCTCCAGAATCGGGACGGTAGCTTCAGCACCGAATTTTTCGTCGGCCGCGGCTTCGACAGCGATTGGAAAAAACGGATCCTGACATCGGGTCACGTGGCCGAGTGGCTGGCTTTCTCGTTGCCCGCCGATCAGCTGCACCGCCCCGAAATGGTCCGCGCCATCCATTACCTG
>WVZU01000280.1:3188-4102 GCA_011772275.1 Planctomycetales bacterium
CCCCTCTGCCGCCAACCTTCCCAGCACGACAGAGAGCACGACAGGGACAACCGCCAGAACCGCGACCGCGGACCCCCGGCGCCACCCGCCACTGCCCCCTTGCCGCGCCCCCTGGGTCACTTGCCGCCCATCCGTAAAAGTTTTACGATGCCCTAACCGGCGCCGCTGGCAGCGGTCGCCTCGGCGGCCGTCTCGGCCGCCGCCTCGACAAGGGGCATTCTCTTCCGCGGGCCACACAGGACGCTTGACGTACGGCCATGAAGCACAGGCTATCGGAAAATTTTCTCACGATGCTCGATTCCGCCGCGCGGATGGCCGCCGCCTACGACTCCGATGCGCTGCTGATCATGCTGGACGCACCGGTCGACTGGCAGGAACTGCGAAAAGCCGCGGCCAACCACAAAGTCCTGGTCGTGGCAGACGATACCCAGGTCCTGGAGGGGGCCGCAGAGGCCGGCTTGCAGCCGGTGGTGCTGGAACTGGGACAGAGCCCCGTGTTGGAGCGGCTGACGCAAGCTTTGCTGGAAAGCGTGGCGGACGAAGTCCTGGCCCCCGGCGCCGATGTGGTCGCACTGTACAGCGGCTTTGAAGCCGGCCGAATCGATTCGGTCAGCGTGATCCACCTCGACGAACACCTGCGACGCCTCACCGTCCGCGACCTCAGACAGCTGGAAACCAGCGTCCCGCTCGATACGCTCAAAACCGTGGTCGACCTGGCCGTCGAGATTGGACGCGAAGGACGCGAAGGCAAGCCGGTCGGTACCCTGTTTGTGGTCGGTAGCACGCGGGCCGTGATGGAAAGGTGCCACCCCACCACCTTTGACCCGATGAAGGGTTACAAAAAGGCCGAACGGAATTTAAGCGACCGGCGAGTCCGCGAAGGCATTAAAGAAATCGCCCAAATGGACGGCGCC
>WVZU01000180.1 GCA_011772275.1 Planctomycetales bacterium
AATCATCGACAGTCAAGGTTCGCAGGGGGTCAGCACGGAGACCGAAGCCATTTTGGTTGCCAAGGGGGACATCGAACGCAGTGCGGTCCTTTCTGCCGACAACCTGATCCTGGAAGAATGGCCCAAAGGCAAGATCCCGGCCGGGGCGCTTCGCGATCTGGCCGAGGTGGACGGTCGGCGGCCGGTGATCAGGATCACCAGCGGCCTGCCCCTCCTGGAAAGCATGATTGGCTCAGGCGAGGCCGTCCGCGCCGCCTCAGAGATCCCCAAGGGCTTCCGGGTGGTCGCCTTGCGGGTCACGGACGAAAGTGGTGCCAATTTGATCCGGCCCGGCGACCGGGTCGATTTGCAGCTGTTCGCACGCCGAAATCCGAACCTGGGTGTGGAAAAAACGGGCACCTGGATCTTTTTGCAGGACATCAGTGTCTTTGCGGTCAACCAGGAGATCAACAGTGATGGGGACAACGAACAGTCGCTACAGGCCCGCACGGTTTCCTTGCTGGTAACCCCCCTGCAGGCCGCAAAAGTTACCCTGGCCACGCGGATCGGCGACATCCGGCTGATCATGCGAGGTGTTCAGGATGACGAGGGTGCCGACGACACCGTCGCCAACATCGATGATTTGCTGAATTCCTCTGAGAAATTCGAGGACCAAGGCGAAAATGACTCGCCCGACGACGCCACCAAACTGGCCGGCGGCGATTCCTCGATCCTGAATTGGCTGAACCAACAGAAGCAGACCCCGCCAGCGGCGATCAGCGACAGCTTCGAGATGGTGGTCATGCGTGGAGCAGACGTGATGGTCCAGCAATTCCATGACGGGGTGCAGCTGCCGACGACGATCACTGCGGATGGCACGGGTCATAGCAATCAAGACGATTCGCCTCAAGATGCCAAAGGCGCCGATTTGGACGGTAAATCGGACCGATCGGATCCTGATAGCGATTCAGAGGATGTTGAAGAAGATCGGGCCGATTCCGACGATTAAAGGAATAACCCGAATCCGCCAGGTCGGTGGCCAGGGATAGGCTCGCCGCCCTGATTTATTCACGGAAGAAATGACCGGTGACCCGGTCAGCAAGGAAGGACACGGATGGTCCGCTCGATTTCTCGCTGCCTAAGTCTGGGACTCTTCGCCCTGTTGGTGCCATGGATCAGCGCCAGCGTCGCCCACGCTCAATTGGACGGTCCCGAGCCGATTATGATGCAGGTTTCGGAACGGTCGCAACGTCTGGAAATGGTGGCCAACACCAGCCGCATCCTGTCGCTGGGCGAAAAAATTCCCCGGGCCCAGGTCAACAATCCGGAAATTCTGGAACTCACGCCGCTTTCCCCCACGCAGGTCCAGGTGTTCGCCAAAAAGCCGGGAGTGACGCAGGTCAACCTCTGGAATACGAACGAGGAAATTCGTTCGGTCGACGTCATCGTGTACGGGGACGCTCGCGAGCTGACCCTCCTGTTGCATTCGCAGTTCCCCACCGCCTCCTTGAAAGTCGTCCCCCTGGCCAACAGTGTCGTGGTGTCGGGATACGTTGACCGTCCGGACCAGGTGAGCCGAGTGATTCGGATTGCCGAAGACTTTTATCCCAAGGTGATTAACAACATCAATGTGGGTGGTGTCCAGCAGGTCTTGTTGCACGTCAAGGTCATGGAGGTGTCCCGTACCAAGATGCGGGCCATGGGCTTTGACTGGTCCCTGACCCACGGTGCAGACTTCCTTGTTTCCAGCGTCAGCGGCCTGCTCTCCGGTGCGGGAACGCCCCTGGGGGGGGACACGGTCAGGTTCGGTATCGTGGACAACAACGTGGATTTTCTGGGTGTGCTGGAAGCCTTGAGGCAAAACAACGTGGCGAAAATTCTGGCCGAGCCCACGCTGGTGACCGTCAGCGGCCGCGCCGCCAAATTCGTCGCCGGGGGTGAATTTCCCATCCTCGTGCCGGCCGGACTGGGTACCGTCTCCATTGAGTACAAAACCTTTGGGACCGTCGTGGATTTCGTGCCCATCGTGCTGGGGAACGGCCGGATCCGGCTGGAAGTTCGACCGACCGTCAGCGAATTGGACACTTCGCGCGGTGTGACCCTCAACAACACGACGGTGCCGGGGTTGAACGTTCGCCAGGTGGATACGGGTGTGGAGATGAGCGCCGGGCAGACCCTGGCCCTCGCCGGGCTGATCCAGAATCGGGTCGAAGCCGAAAACCGAGGCCTGCCGATTCTGAGCGATCTGCCCTATCTGGGAGTTCCTTTCCGCCGGGTGGAAGAGCGGAACAACGAGGTCGAACTTCTGATTATGGTCACGCCCGAACTGGTCGAGGCGATGGACGCCGAACAGGTGCCACCCCTGGGGCCCGGCATGCACACCGTCAGCCCGCCGGATTGCGACCTCTACTGGCGGGGCCATGTGGAAGTCCCCAACCGAAATATCCCGCCCGGTTACCATGGGCATCTGGGGCCCGGCCACCACCATCTGCCGCCCCAGCCGGTACCTCAACCGCCGGTCGAAGAGTTGCAACCCGGCGCGGCAACTCCCCAGGCCTCGCGGACCCTGCGTTCACCCCGGCAACAGACGGTTGGCGTGCAGAGGCCCCGGCCCGCGGCATCTCCCGTCGCCCCCGTGCGGTGGACCACAAGCCCTGGGATGGGCCCTGGGGACAACCCCTATAACCGCTCCCAGCAGACTGCCCTCCAGCCGTCAGCCACCGCGAATCCGGAAAGTTTCGCCCCCATGTTCATGGGGCCCGTCGGTTATGACGTACATCCATAGAGGCACATTTTCCTCTCAAAAGAGCAGGGTGCGTGTGCGATTACCTAACTGGCTGAAATCCCCCCCCAGGCGGTTTCAGTTCCATCCTTTGGCGAGTACGGTGCAGCGCGGAAGATGAGCAACGTAATTCGGCTGGCAATCGTCGATCCACAAGACGACACGCGAGAAGAACTGAAATCCACGCTGTTGGGCATGGACCGTGTTTGGCTGGAAGCCGAATGCTCACGGTACGAATTCTTCTCGGATGTGCTGGCGCAAACCGAACCGGATATTGGCATTGTCTCGCTGGATGCCAATCCGGAAAAAGCCCTGGCGCTGGTCGAACAGCTTAATAACACCGCTCCCCAGTGCAGCGTCCTGGTAACCAGCAGCTCGACCGATGGCGACTTGATCTTGCGCGCCATGCGAGCAGGCGCAAAGGAATTTCTTACTCAACCCGTCGGCCTGAACGACATGCTTCAGGCCCTGGAACGGATCGGTGATCGGTATGCGACCCGCGGCGATCTCAAGCCGCGAGGTAACAAAATCATTGCCGTGGCCGGTGCCACCGGCGGTGTGGGCAGCACCAGTATCGCAGTCAACCTGGGCTGCGCACTGGCGGAAAGCGAACGCAATTCGGTGGTGCTGGTGGACCTGGATCTGTGCCTGGGCGACGCGGACGTTTGTCTGGATGCCATTCCCGATTTTACCCTGCTGGACGTCGCTCAGAATACGTCCCGCATGGATATCACCCTCCTGAAACGCTCGCTGACCAAGCATTCGTCCGGCTTGTACCTCCTGCCACGTCCCGTGCAGTTGGACGATGTAGACGAAATCACGCCCGACGATCTGCATCGCCTGGTCGGCTTGCTGAAGGCGACCTTTACCCACATCATCCTGGACCTGTCCAAATCGTTTGGGCCCTTGGATCGTCTGGCCCTCGAGCTGGCGGATGATGTGCTGCTGGTCACACAACTCGACCTGCCTTGTCTGCGCAACGTGGTGCGGTTGATGATGTCGTTTAACGAAAATGAGCGTTTAAGCGAAAAAATCAAAGTGGTTGTCAACCGGACCGGACTGGATCAAAACCAGATCGGGATAAAAAAAGCCCAGGATACGATCGGTCGAGAAATCTTCTGGAAGGTCTCCAACGACTTTCGCACAATGGTCGAAGCGCGCAACAACGGCGTGCCTTTGATTGAACAGTCGCGCAAACAGCCGATTACTCAACAAATTATCGAACTGGCCGCGGCCCTCGACGGCGATGCCACAGCGGGTGAGGAAGAAGACGAAGACGCGGCTGCCAAGTCGGGCATCGGCCGCTGGTTCAGCTTCAAAAAATAACCACTCCCACCCTCTCGCCCCCGCCCCCACGAGTTTTGGCCAACCTCGCGGTCGGCAGACAGGTTATCCACCCCCCGAAATCCTCCCCTTCGTCGGCCATCGGGATGGGTTGCCGGGTGCCGAAACGTTCTGGTCGGCCGTTCTGGCGAAGAAGTTGCCCCGCCTCCCGTTCGACACCTGCCCCTCGCTCCCCCCTCCCTGCGGCCCGATCCGGGGCCCCAGCAGCGGCGCTTGGNNTGGCTTACGATGGGCGGCGGGCAAGCGGTTGTTGCCAGGGAGATTCTTGTGGAAAAAGCCACCTTCGGAGCCGGCTGTTTTTGGGGTGTGGAAGCCGCCTTCCAGGATCGGCCTGGCGTAATCGAAACGGCCGTCGGATACAGCGGCGGAACGTGGGAAAAACCGACCTACCAGGATGTCTGCTCGGGAACCACCGGGCACGCCGAGGTGGTCCAGATCCAATTCGATCCCACGATCATCACTTACGAAACATTGTTGGACATCTTCTGGAATTGTCACGATCCCACAACGCTCAATCGCCAAGGCCCCGACGTGGGATCCCAGTATCGTTCGGCCATCTTCTATCACACCCCTCAGCAGGAAGAACTGGCTGGACGCAGTAAACAGCAACGGGAGGCCGAGGGCCGTTTCCCGCGTCCTATCGTGACCCAGATCGAATCGGCGGTCGACTTTTGGCGGGCTGAAGAGTACCATCAGCGTTACCTGGAAAAGCACGGTATGAAGTCGTGTCATGGTCCGGGACAAATCTAAGGGGTGGATCAGCGAGCAAGCAGGCGTGTGATCAAGCGGGCGCGCGATCAGGCAGGACCGCGGTCAAGCAGGAGTGATGGAGCAGAAGTGATGGAGCAGGGGGGGGTGGCGGTCGGCAGGTCAGACGAGGGAGTGTTGCGGGACAAAAAAGTCGCGCTGACCGGGCGGCTGGCCGCGATGACCCATCGCGAGGCGGCCCGGCTGATCGAGGATTTTGGCGGGAAAGTCGTGCAGGCCCCGGCCCGCGATACCGATTACCTGGTCGTTGGCCGCGAGGGGCTGCCCTTGGGTGAGGACGGCCAGCCGACGGCCAGCCTGCTGGCCGCTCGCCAGCTGCAATCGCTGGGGTACGCCATCGAAATCGTCAGCGAAGAGGTCTTTCTTAGCAAGTTGCATTTGCTGGAGGACCAACAGAAAATTCGCCGACGTTATACGATCGTCCAGCTGACCCGGATTCTGGGGGTCTCGCGAGATCGGATTCGCGCCTGGATGCGTGCGGGGTTGATCGAACCGGTCGAAACCATCCACCGGCTCGCCTATTTTGACTACCAGCAGGTGACATCGGCGAAAATGTTGTCCGACCTGGTCCGCTCCGGCCTGACCCCGGCCGGGATTCGTGAAAGCCTCGCTCGTTTGAGCCGCTGGTTGCCGGAGACGGACTATTGCCTGTCCCAACTTTCCGTCCTGGAATCGAGCCGGCAGTTGTTGGTGCGACTGGCGGACGGCCGGCTGGCCGAACCCTCGGGACAATTGCTGATGACGTTTGAGCCCGAACCGCGGGCGACGGTGGCCCTGGATGCCGCAGAACAGACGGCGGAAGAGCGATTGGAGGAGGCCGTTGGCCTGGAGGCTGCCGGGTTCTTTGCCCAAGCGGCCGATGCGTACCGGGCCGCAGCCCGGTGCGACCCGGAAGATGCGGTCCTGCAATTCAGCCTGGGGAATGTTCTCTATTCGCTGGGGGAATACAGGGAGGCCAGTTCGCATTTTCGTCGAGCGGTCGAGCTGGAACCGTCGTACGTGGAGGCCTGGAACAACCTGGGAAATCTGCTGGCCGAGCTGGGTCAGCTGGAAGAAGCGATCACGGCCCTCCGGTATGCCCTGCACATCGTCCCCGATTATGCGGACGCCCATTTCAATCTTGCGTCCATCCTGGCCACCGCCGGTCGTACCAGCGAAGCGGCTGAGCATTGGCAAGCGTATTTGACCCTCGACCCGCTCAGCCCCTGGGCGGACGAGGCGCAAAGCCATCTGGCGGCGGCGGCTGTGGAGAGCCGAGCGTAGTTGGCCCCCTCCCGTTGGATGCAAAACCGGCCTGGCGGCCAGCCGCGGCTTCGAGATGCCCTACCAACAACACCAGCCGCAACGCGGCGACAGGCCACCGCCTCACGCGCCAGCCCCCGCCAAGGCGATCCGACGGTCTCTACCGGTTGCAGATGGGTCTTGGTAAGATGAAAGATTCATTCCTTCCCAACGTTGCCGGTCCGGGGCGCCTGCCGGCCGTCGATCGGTTGTTGAGCATGTCCACGCAAACGCAAACGCAAAAACGTTCGACCCAACTGCTGGACGTGTTGGCCGGTTACGACCAGCTGCTGATCGTGATGCACGACAATCCCGATCCCGATGCGATCGCCTCTGGTTGGGCGGTGCAAACGTTGATCGAAGAAAAGCTGGGCACGCCCACTCGACTGATCGGCGGGGGAGCGATCGTGCGGGCGGAAAACCTGCACATGGTGGAATTGCTGGGCCCGCCGATTCAATTGGTATTGAGCGTCGAGGTGCCGGACAACTGCGCTACGGTGCTGGTCGATTGCGCGTTGGGTGCCAGCAACCAGCTGTTAACGCGCAGCGCCACCAAACCGGTGGCGATCATCGATCACCATATGACCGAATGCCAGGATGCGGATGTGTCGTTTGTCGATATCCGTCCCGACGTGGCCGCTTCGGCGACGATTGCCGCCGACTATTTGCGCGAACAGCAGATCGAGCCGGGCCCGAAATTGGCAACGGCTTTGGTCTACGCCATGCGGACAGAGACCCGTGGTTGCGAAACGCACCATTCGCCCCTGGACAATGCCGTGCTGGTCTGGTTGACCGAACGGGCCGAGCCGGCGTTGCTGGCGGAAATTGAAAACGCACCGCTCAGCCGCCGTTATTTTGCCGACCTGGCCGCGGCCATGCACGAGACGGCAATCTACAAAGATACGGCGTTTTGCATGTTGCCGCACGCCGCCGGACCGGAAATTGTCGGGGAAGTGGCCGATCTGCTGATTCGCTGCCGAGGGATCCACCGCGCGTTGTGCGCCGCGGTGGTAGATGACGATCTCCTCCTGTCCGCCCGCACCGAACGCGGCAGTGATAACGCTTGTCTCCTCTTGCAACGCACCCTGGCAGGAATCGGCGGGTGCGGCGGGCACGGGCACCGTGCCGGCGGCAAGATCGCGCACGTCAACGGGAATCGTCACCGCGTCGAAAAAATGCACCAGCAGGTCCGCCAGCGGTGGCTGGACGCCTGCGGCGCATCTGCCGAAACGGCTCAGCCGTTGGTCCCGCCCGGTTCGTAGGGCACCCTCCAGCACCCCGCCGGATTGTGTCAGCACCCCGGCTGCTGAGTGCCATCCTGGCGCGGAGGGACGGCGTTTCCGCCTGGGGTCGGGCTTGAGCAGCCGGGGTGCTTTTGGCGCGACGGTGGTTGTCAGCACCCCGGCTGCTGAGTGCCATCCTGGCGCGGAGGGATGGCGTTTCCGCCTGGGGCCGGGCTTGAGNNGTTGGTTGGCAAGGCAGGCTGGCCGATAATCTTACCGCTCACGATCCCTAAAAAAAGCCAGGCAATTTACTTGAGGCACGATCATGGCCGCGCGGATGCAGCTCCAACCGCCAGACGAACACAATCAACGCCTGCAAGCGAACGTCCACCCGCCCGACTGGGTGAACCCAACCCCGGCGGCTCGCTACAACCTGGTGGTGATCGGCGCCGGGACGGCGGGACTGGTGACGGCAGCCGGGGCGGCCGGGTTGGGGGCCAAGGTGGCGTTGGTCGAACGGGATTTGATGGGGGGCGATTGCCTGAATGTGGGCTGCGTTCCCTCCAAGGGCATCATCCGTTCGGCCCGCGTGGCGGCCGCCGTTCGCGATGCGGAGGCTTTTGGTGTGCGAACGGGGGGTGAGGCCCATGTCGATTTTGCAGCCGTGATGCAGCGGATGCGGCGGCTGCGGGCCGATATCAGCCCTCACGACTCGGCACCACGCTTGCGCGATTTAGGAGTCGATGTCTTCCTGGGGCAGGGCAGTTTTCACGGACCCGATTGCGTGGAAGTCGATGGGCGGCGGTTGCATTTTCACAAGGCGGTGATTGCCAGCGGGGCCCGTGCCGCCACTCCGCCCATCCCAGGACTAAAGGACATCCCTTATCTGACCAACGAATCGGTCTTTTCGCTGACGGAATTACCACGGCGTCTGGCCGTGATCGGCGCCGGGCCGATCGGCTGCGAATTGGCTCAGGCCTTCGCCCGCTTCGGATCCGAGGTCCACCTGATCGAGTCGACGCACGGGATCCTGCCCCGCGAAGACCCGGATGCCGCTCAACGAGTCCAACAGGCGCTCGTCCGCGACGGCGTCCAACTGTTGTGCTGTGGTCAGCAGACAGCGGTCAGCCCGGCCGAAGGCCGTGTGCGGATCCGCCTCGATTCCCACAACCGGCACTACGATCTGGTCGTCGATCAACTGCTGGTCGCGGTGGGCCGAACGCCCAATGTCGAAGACTTGAATCTGAAGGCGGCCTCCGTTCAATACGATCCGCGGACCGGCGTGACCGTTAACGACAAGTTGCAGACCACCCATCCGCGGATCTATGCCGCCGGCGACGTCTGTTCAAAATTCAAGTTTACCCACGCGGCAGATTTCATGGCACGCATCGTCATTCAAAATGCCCTGTTTTTGCCCACCGCCAAGGTCACCGCCCTGACGATCCCCTGGTGCACCTACACCTCACCCGAAATCGCCCACGTGGGGCTGTCCGAACACGATGCCCGCCAACAGGGTGTCGCTATCGATACGCTTATCCAGGAAATGGCTCAAGTCGATCGGGCCATCCTTGATGGCGAGACGGAAGGCTTTGTCAAAGTCCATCTCCGCAAAGGCAAGGATCAGATTCTTGGCGCCACCATCGTGGCCGCCGACGCCGGCAACATGATTTCTGAGATCACCCTGGCGATGAATCATGGGATCGGATTGAAGAAAATCGCCCATACGATCCATCCCTATCCGACACAAGCCGAAGCGATTCGCAAGCTGGGAGATGCCTGTCACCGCCGGCGGTTGACCCCCTGGGTCAAATCGTCGATGCAGAAGTGGCTGGCCTGGCAGCGCTGAGCTTGGGTTGGCCAGCGGTGGGAGGGAAAAATGCTGGCAGGCTGCCCGGCCTGGCCAGCTTGCCGGGTTCCCCCAGGCCACAAGCTTTTTGTCGCCGACCGGTAAACTTTGGCCAGCCGGCAAAGTCGACCAGGAGTACCAAATCCTTACAATCGGAAACGGCCCGGTAGGGGTCTGGCGAACTGGGTAGGGTGTGCCAATTGTTGGATAGGTCGGTCAAGAGAGTCGTCGCCATAAGCCGATTTATGCTGCATCTTGCCGCAACCCGCACCGGCGGCACGATCTCTCGCTTTCCCGTAATCAAGGGGCGTGTCCGGCACGCCACGATTGACGTTGAACGACCCGATCCCATTCGCCCGCTCGATACCTTCCCGTTTGCGATGTGGCCCGAGCGGCTGGTCGTGCCGAGCGTGGTTGATTCTGTTGCTGGTCCTGGGAGGTCTTTTACCGGGGGAGGCTTCTGAGCGGAGGCTGACGGCGGTCGTGCGGGCCGCTCAGCGAGCCAGGCCGTCCATTGTCAATATCCGTGGCCAAAAGACGGTCGGTTCGCAGCAGGCCTCCAACGGTCAGGTCGAAGCCCCCCGCCGCGTGAATGGGATGGGTACCGGAGTTGTCTTGGATGACCGCGGATATATTGTCACCAATCACCATGTGATCGACGGCGTGGCCCGGATCAATGTCACCCTGGCCGACGGCAGCCAGCACCGGGCCCGAATCGTATCTCACGATCCCCGTACCGATCTGGCAATGATCAAAATTGATGCCGACCAGCGTCGTTTGCCGGTGATTGATATCGGGACGTCCAGCGACTTGATGCCGGGCGAGCCGGTGATCGCGGTGGGGAACGCTTACGGATACGAACATACGGTGACCCGCGGAATCATCAGCGCTTTGCACCGTACGGTGCAAGTCAGTGATTCGCAGAACTATTACGACTTGATTCAAACGGATGCCAGCATCAATCCGGGAAATTCGGGTGGTCCGCTGTTAAACATTGACGGCGAGATGATTGGCATCAACGTCGCCGTCCGCGTGGGGGCTCAAGGAATCGGATTCGCTTTGCCAGTGGACAAGGTCATGCAAGTGGCGGCGGATTTGATGAGCATCAAGAGGTTGGATCAGAACTGGCACGGTGTGGAGGTCCGCTCGGCCGAGGAGACGGTTGGCGAACTGGTGGTGGAATCGGTGGTGCCGGGCAGCCCGGCTGCCGACGCCGGCCTGCGCAGGGGCGATATCATTCGCTATATCGAGGATCAGCAGGTCCAGCGGGCACTCGATCTGGAACGGGCCTTGTTGGGGAGTCCGGCTGGGCGCGAGGTCAATCTGGAGGTGATGCGGCAGGAAGAGACCCTCCAGCTCAGCTTTACGCTAGCAGCCCTGCCGGACCGATCCCGATCGGTGGTCCCCGAAAATCGCATCTGGCGGACCGTGGGATTCCGGCTGCAGGAGGTCTCCGGCAGCCAGATCGACACGAACCAGAGCCGTTATCGTGGCGGTCTACTGGTTACCGGGGTGCGGCCCCAGAGTCCTGCTAGCGAGCAGGGGATCAAGGAGGGGGACATCCTGGTGGGCATGCATATCTGGGAGACGATTTCCGCGGAAAACGTCTCCTACGTGCTGAATCACCGAAATCGAGCCGATTTTGAACCGCTCAAGTTTTATATTGTTCGCGGCGGTCAAACCCTGTATGGTCACATCCGGATTGCGCCCCTGCAAGCATCGCGATCTGGCTCCCCCTGAAGCCGCAAAATTCCCGCTCGCGTTCACCCCAGGTGGCTTGATTTGACACCCGCTGCGTCATCATCCTAGACTCGCAAAGGTGGGCCCCGGTTCCACCGATCAACCGGATGTTTTTTACTGCGAATTATCACCAGCCGCTGCCGACATGGAATCTGAATTCGTCCGTTGGCTTCGGGCTCGGCTTCCCTCCCGTCCACCGCTCGGGGTGGGGCCCGGAGACGATGCCGCAGTACTACGGTTGGGAGAAGCCGGCGCCCAAGCAGTCGTCACCTGTGACCTCATCGCAGAAGGCGTCCACTTCCGACTCGACCGAGACGCGCCGCGCCGCATAGGCCGCAAAGCCTTGGCGGTCAATCTCAGCGACCTGGCCGCCATGGCGGCTGTTCCCGTGGCCGCCTTCCTCGCCGTCCTCCTGCCCCGCGACGAGGCACGACAGCTGGCCCCCCAACTGTGGCAGGGCCTGCAGCCGCTGGCCGACCAGTACGATCTGGCCATCGCGGGTGGCGATACCAACACCTGGGACGGACCCCTGGTCATCAGCGCCACCCTGATCGGCGAAACGATCCCCCCGGGACCCCTGCTGCGCAGCGGCGCTCGACCCGGAGATCAACTCCTGGTCACCGGCCGCTTCGGCGGCAGCCAGTTGGGCCACCACCTCGATTTCGAACCCCGGGTCCGCGAGGCCCTCCTGCTGGTCGAACGCTACACTGTGCATGCCGGCATGGACTGCAGCGACGGCCTCGCCCTCGATGTCTCCCGGCTGGCGGAAGAAAGTGGTTGTGGCGCGGTGATCGATCCGGAGGCCATCCCCCTGGCCGAGGCCGCCGGTCAGCTGGCGAAAACGTCCGGTCGCACGGCGATCGAACACGCCCTGGGGGACGGGGAAGATTTTGAATTGCTGCTGGCGGCGCCGCCGGACGAAGCCAAACGGATGTTGGCAGAACAGCCCCTGCCCGTGACGCTGACCCGCGTGGGCGAATTCATTGACCAGCCGGGACTCTGGCAGAACCAGGGTGAACGGCGTGTCAAACTGGAACCTTTGGGTTACGAACACTGACAACGGTCATGGCCAGCCAGATTACCCTGCATGCGGAAAACGAAGCGGATACCAGCCGCCTGGGGGCGGCCCTGGCCGGCGGGCTGCCCGCCGGTACGGTCGTCGGCTTGATCGGACCGCTCGGCGCCGGCAAAACACGACTGGTGCAAGCCGTGGCGGCCGCCATGGGCGTCGATGTCCGCGATGTGGTCAGCCCGACGTTCGTGATGGTTCGCGAATACCCCGGCCCCCGACCGCTGTATCATTTTGATGCCTACCGCGTCCGGGATCTGGACGAATTTTTCGAATTGGGAGCGGCGGAATATTTCGACGGCGGGGGCCTCACGTTCGTCGAATGGGCCGACCGCGTGACCGCCGCCTTGCCCGAACAGCGATTGGAAATAGAAATCACCGTTACCGGGGAAGCGGCACGCGACTTCCACCTCCAAGCCCACGGCAACACGCTCAGCAACGCCCTCCAGAAAATTGCCGCAGCCTTTGAAGGCGGCCAGCAGATCGATTGAGGATGGACGAATTGTTGATTTTTGATTTTCGATTGTTGATTGTTGAAGTGAAGCGTCGGATGGGGTTTTTTCACTTGGTGGTGAACAAGAGGCAACAGGGCGGCCTTTGGCCGCAACCAAAAGATGCGAATTTTGCACGGCAGCAAACCGAATCAACCCAGGGCATGACCAGGCTCTGTTTGCCCGCGACTCTTGTGTTCCCAAAATGCCCGCACCTTGTGCAGGCTTTGATGGTTTGCCGTGCAGCAGGGGTTCTGTCCCGCGGCGATGCACGGGAGACGGTCGGGGGGTTCAGCCCAGCTGGGCCTTGGCCAAAGCGGCCAGGTCGGCTTCGGGACGCGCCCCGTAATGCGAGATGATTTCCGCAGCCGCCACAGCGCCCAGGCGGCCGCAAACTTCCAGGCCCCAGCCCTGGGTGTGCCCGTGCAGGAACCCGGCTGCGAACAGATCGCCGGCCCCAGTCGTATCAACGACCCTTTCCACAGGGACCGCATCGACCACGTGGACCTCGTCGCCCGACAAGATCACCGCACCTTTTTCACTGCGGGTCAGTGCGGCAATCCGGCAATGTCCGCGGACGTGCTGCAAGGCCTCGTCGAATCGATCGACCTGGTACAGCGAGAGGATTTCCTGTTCGTTGGCGAACAAAATATCGATGTGCCCTTCCACCAGTTCCAGAAACGAATCGCGGTGGCGATCGACACAGAAGGCGTCCGACAGTGTCAGGGCCACCTCCCGCCCCGCCTGGTGAGCGATCCGGGCTGCCCGCAGAAACGCCTCCTTGGCCGGCGGCATGTCCCACAGGTAGCCTTCCAGGTACGTCAACTTGGCGCTGGCCACTACCTGTTCGTCCACATCGTCCGGCCCGATATGCACGCAGGCACCCAGGAAGGTGTTCATGGTGCGTTGGGCATCGGGGGTGACCAGGATCAGCGACCGAGCCGTGGGCGGGCCACCGGGTGCATCCGGCGTAACAAAGTCCACCCCGGCCGCCGTCAGGTCGTGACGGAA